>JAGOTN010000041.1 GCA_018061745.1 Minisyncoccota bacterium | reverse complement strand
GCTCTCACAGCTTTTCTTGCTTCATCTGAAATAAAAACCACACGCACCTTATCTCCTTTTCCACGAATTGAAAATTCATCTTTTGTTAAATCTAAATCTCTTCCTAAAGAACAAAGCTCAGAAACACGAAGTCCTGTTGAAAAAAATAGTTCCAATATCGCTTTGTCTCGCAAACCTTTAACTTCAGAAGTGTCTGGGGCATTCAAAAGGCGAGTTAGTTCATCATTTGAAATCAAATCCAGCTCTCTAGCTTCGGTTTTTGCTAATTCAATCTTCTCTGGAGCAAGTGCAGTAATACCTCTTTTGGCTAAAAACTTAAGAAAAGACCTCAAGGCAATCAAATAATAGTTCTGGGTGCGTCTTTTCATCGTACTTTTATCCTTGAAATTCGCCCCCGGTTGGCGATTGAGCCATAATCTAAACTCTCTAATGTTAGTTTCACTTATATCTTTTGGATTAGTTATCTTTGCATGCTCGAAAAAACGGCTTAAATAATGATCATAATTCTCAACTGTTTTAATACTTCGTCCACGCTCAATTTCTACATACTCCAAAAACTCTTGTTTGATGCTTAAAATAGGTGAATTAGCCATAATATAGTGTCGCAAAATATTATATCACGTCTTGCATTTTCCATTCAATCGTGTTACTATCTACCACATGTTAACAAAACGAAAGAAAGACGCAGCAATAAAGGAAACACAAATTCACGCGAGTGATACTGGTTCTCCTGAGGCACAAGCTTCAATTTTAACAAAACAAATTGATGAACTTGCTAAACATTTAAAGAAAAATGACAAAGATAACCACTCACGAAAGGGACTTTTAGGAATGGTTGCTGATCGTCAAAAGCATTTAACTTATTTATCAAAGAAATCTCCTGACCGATACAAGAAATTGGTTAAGAAACTTGGACTAAAAAGTAGAATCGCATAAAAAAACAAAATACCCCGACAGGGGTATTTTGTTTTTATCTGTTAAACTTAGAGAAGTAGGTTTTTATAAGTTGTACTTAAATTTTTTATATGACAATCGTAAAACACACAGATCAAAGAGTTGGAATTTTTATAGACACACAAAATATTTATCACAGTGCGAAGAATTTATACAAAAGCAAAGTAAATTTTGGAAAAGTAGTTCAAGATATTTTAGCCGGACGAAAACTAATTCGTGCATTGGCTTATGTTATTACATCAGAATCAGGAGATGAACAAAGTTTTTTCGAAGCCTTAACAAAAGCGGGGATTGAAACAAAGACAAAAGATCTGCAAATTTTTATGGGAGGAGCAAAAAAAGCCGACTGGGATGTTGGACTTGCTGTTGATGCGATAAAAATGTCTTCAAAACTAGATACCATTATTATTATTTCAGGTGATGGAGATTTTGTTCCACTTGTTGAATATTTAAAAACAAATTCTGGTTGCCAAGTAGAGGTTGTGGCTTTTGGAAAATCTACTTCAAGTAAATTGATTGATTGTGCTGATGATTTTATCGATTTAGATTTTGATGCAAAGAAATATTTAATGGGAGGAAAACTAAAAATAATTAGAAGTAAAAAATTTAATTAAAAAGTTTTGATACAATATAAATAATGAACGAAACAGAAACTCAAGAAAATAAAACAGAAACAAAACCTTCAGAAGGAACTCCTTTAAGTCGCGTAAGTACATACCAAGACGCTATAAAAGAAGCCCTAGTATCACAACAAATGTCTTCTTCGGGAATGTTGATGGCAGAACAAAGAAAACGAGATGATTTTAAAGCAGAAGATGAAGAAAAATCTATTTCAAATCCTAAAAATAAAATTCTTTTGATTGCTGCTGGGATTTTGGTTATTTTAGCAATTGGTGTAATCGTTTTTTCAATTATAAATTCAAATAAAAAAACTCCGCAAGAAACTTCTTTTCTTAAAAGCAAGTATTTCATTTCAGAAAAAATGATAGAGATAACATCTGCTCAACTTTCAAGAAATACTTTATCTAAAATTCAACAAGCTACAACAGATACCGTAGACGCTGGAGCTATAACTCAATTAATAATTACAAAAGAAGTTAAAAGAGATCCTACATCAACTTTTGATTTCACAAAAAAAGTTTCTTATGACACAAATGATTTTTTGGCTTTAATAAGTGCCAGAGCACCCGAAGAACTTAGAAGATCTTTTGATCCAGAATTTATGCTTGGTGTACATAAAGCATCTTTAAACGAAACTTTTGTCTTGTTTAGAGTAGATAACTATGAAAATTCTTATTCAGCAATGTTTGATTGGGAAAGTTCTTTGGCAAGAGACATGGAGAATATTTTTCCAAAAGCAATTGAAAGCGCTCGAATAAAAACAAAAGAAGCTAAACCAATAGAAACAACTGTGACTGATTTAGTAGACACATCTAGTTCTACAAGTACAATCGAAAAAATCGAGACAGTTCAAAAAACAATAGACAATACAAGAATTTGGCACGACAAAGTTATTAAAAACACAGACGCAAGAGCTCTTTTGAATCAATATGGTCAGGTCGTATTTTTCTACGCTTTTATTGATAAAGAATATATATTTTTTGGAACAAAAGAAGAAACTTTTGGTGAAGTGATGAGACGAGTGAGAAGCTCTAAACTTGTTATCTAAAATTTGTTATAATTGTACATATGAATGAAATTGAATTAAAAAAATTTAAAGAATTACTTTTAACTGAACAAGCCAGACTTGAGACAGAATTAGCCACAATTGGAAGAAAAAATCCTGAAAATCCTGAAGATTGGGAAGCGACCCCTAGCTACAACGAAAATTCTTCTGATTTAAATGATTTTTCAGATAGTATTGAAAGTTTTGAAACAAATACCGCAATTTTAAAACAACTAGAAACTCAACTAAATGATGTAAAAGATGCTTTAGAAAAAATGGAAAATGGAACTTATGGTATTTGTGAAATCGGAGGAGGGGAAATTGAAATTGATCGTCTTGAAGCCAACCCAGCCGCTAGAACAAGCAAAGCTCACATGAACGATTAGTTAGTGATATAATTTTTACATGACGGAAATAGCTAAATCAGACTTTTTTTTCACAATCACATCAATTTCTGTAATTGGCTTAACCGTTATTGTTGCTATTCTTCTATTTTATGTAATTTCTGTAATCAGAAATGTAAAAAAGATAGTAAGCAAAGTAAAAGAAGAAAGTGATAATGCAATTGAAGATATTAGAGAGATTAGAGCAAAAATAAAATCTGACGGAAGTACAATAAGAGGTGTTTCTATGGCTATAAATCTAGTTAAAAATATTTTTTCTAGTAAAAAGTCAAAGAGAAACAAAAAAGATTAATATTTAAATAAAAATATGGCGACAAAAAAGAAAGAAGGGCATGCAGTACAAGCGGGGATTGGATTAGCACTAGCAGCAGCGGCTGCAGCTGGAGCTTATTTTTTATACGGATCTAAAGACGCAAAAAAGAATAGAAAAATTGTTAAGGGTTGGGCTCTAAAAGCAAAGGGAGAAGTTATTGAAAAAATTGAACAAGTGAAAGGGGAATTGACTGAAGAAAATTACAACAAAATTGTTGATGGTGTTGTAGCAAAATACAGCAAACTAAAAACAACTACAGAAGATGAGGTGGCAGATCTTGTGAAAGATATGAAGGGGCACTGGAAGAATATTAAGAAGCATACAGTAGGAACAAAGACTGTTGTGAAGAAGGCAGTTAAAAAAGCTACTAAATAAATATAGAGACAAAAATCCCCGAATAATATTTTAGTCAACGGCTTCGACCTTCGGTCTGCAGATGTTTCCTAAAATATTATTCGGGGATTTTTGTTTTATAAATTATTTAGTAT
>JAGOTN010000012.1:8747-15957 GCA_018061745.1 Minisyncoccota bacterium | reverse complement strand
GAGTGGAGTACAGAAAATACACTCGCTTGTTGGTTGTATAAAAATAATGAAAGATTTGAGAAGATTGAACTTTCAGGAAGAATGGATTTACAACCAGGTAAATATAAAATAATGTGTATGCAATCTAAAGACGGCGCAAGAATATATTCTGAAGAAAAAAGCTGTTTAAAAAATCCTGATTTTAGAGAAATTTAACAATTTGTGTTAACCTACTCTCATGATAAAGGTTACAAAACTATCTAAATCATTTGGTCAAAAGACGGTCTTAAATAAGATTTCTTTTAACCTTGAAAAAGGAAACATGGTCGCTCTGACTGGTTTTAATGGTTCCGGAAAAACGACTCTTTTAAACATCATGGCTGGAAATGAGAGCTTTTCAAATGGTCTATTTCAAATGCAGGACAACATTAGAAGAGGTTTTGTGCCACAAGATCCAATTGGTCATAATGAAATGAAAGTAATTGATTTTTTGGTTTCAAATCAAAATGAAGAAATTGATGATGCATTTTTGAGAAAAATTGATGTTATGCTGGCCGGATTTTTAATTCCTGAAAACTTAAAGCAAAAGAAAATTGGAGAATTAAGTAGTGGTCAAAAAACTAAAATTTTTTTAACGAATGTTCTTCTTCAAGATGTTGATTTGCTTTTACTAGATGAGCCGACAAATAATTTAGATTTACCTGCGTTGATTTGGTTGGAAGATTTTTTACAAAATTTTAAAGGTGCGTGTATTGTTGTTTCTCATGATAAAACTTTTCTTGATAATGTAACAAATAAAGTTTTTGAGATTGATTGGGAAGATCACTCTTTGAGAATTTCAAATGCAAAATATACTGATTATTTAAGCGAGAGGCAATTGGAGTTTAATAGTCTAAATCAAAAGCATTCTTTGCAAAGAGAAGAAGTTCAAAGACTTAAACATATTGTTGTTACAAAGCAGGAAAAAGGCCGTCTTGGTGCAAAATGGAAAGGAACAGATAATGATAAAATTTTGCGTGGTTTTAAAAGAAATAGAGCAGGAGCTTCTTTGAAAGATGCACATGTGACAATGAATAGAATAAAAAGAATGGATTTTATTGATAAACCTAAAGTCCGAAAAGATCTTTCTTTAGAAATTGAAGCGGAAATAAATTCTCCTGCGTTAAATATTGTTTTGAAAGATGTGATGTGTGGATATGAAAATGATTTTTCTGTAGGGCCTGTTTCTCTCGATGTTTCTTATGGAAAAAAAGTTTGTATTGTTGGTCCAAACGGAGTTGGAAAAACAACAATTCTAAAAACAATTACAGGAATGATTCCTGCGCTTTCTGGAAAAATTTTAATTGACGGTGGAGTTAGTTTTGGAAATTTTATGCAAGAACATGAGACTCTTCCTAAAGAAAAAACTTTGGTTGATTTTCTAAAAGATCACGTTGGTCAAGAAAGAGAAATTATTCAAAATCATTTAGTTAAATTTGGTTTTTCTGAAGAAGATGTAATTTCTCCAATTAAATTTTTGAGCCCAGGAGGAAGAGCGCGACTTCTTTTTGCTTATTTTACAGCTGTCCATGTAAACACTTTGATTTTAGATGAGCCAACAAACCATTTAGATATAGAAGCCGAAGAAGCACTTGAGGAAGCATTGAAAAATTTCACAGGTACAGTTATCGCTGTTTCTCACGATAGAAATTTTGTTAAAAAGATGAACTTTGATGATGTGTTTGTGGTTTCTGAAAGTGGTTTTGAAAAATTGGATTCATTTGATGATTATGTGGCTGAAATGGAAAAAAAATCTAAAAAATTGATAAGAATGTTAGGAAAGTAAATATTTTAGTTTTTTAGGAGTTTTTATTTAAAGAAAATTAAGTATTGGTTTGAGATGATGTTGTCCATATGAGTACATTACAAAAAAATATTAGTATTGGTGTTTTTGGTGGTGAATGGGCAAATGCTACCAAAGACTTTTTGAAAACAGCGGGAATTTGTCCAAACAATATTCATCTTTTTGAATATGTAGACAGAGAATCTTTGTTCTTTGATCAAGACGACATTTTTATTATCACGGACTTCGGTATGAAGGAAAATGATAGTTGGAATGCAAACAAGGGCTACTGGCTAAACAGACTCAACGAATTCAGAGAGGTTATTTATAGTCGTTCGATGAAAAGTGTCATCTTTGCAAATGACACAGACGTTGATGTTAGTAAGTCTCTCAGAGATGCTTGTTCGCGAGTTGTTCGAGTCGATACTTCAAATAAGTCTATTCCTCACAGTCTGACTACAGCTGTTTCGGAAGAGTTACTTAGAAGGAATACTAGGCTTAAAACAGCTGCTTAAACAAAATTCTCAGCGCTTCGGCGCTTTTTCTTTAATATGTTAAAATTGCTCAATGAATTTAAAACAGGATTTACAAAACTTGCCACAAAAGAAAAAAAGAGATAGTCGATGGAATTATAAGGGAGTTAATTGGAAGCTTTCAAGATCAAAAATTGATTTGTTTGTGGAGTGCCCTCGGTGTTTTTATTTGGATAATAAAATGGGAATTGCTCGTCCAAAATTTCCTTCATTTCTTTTAAACTCTGCGGTTGATCTTTTATTCAAAAAAGAATTTGATATTCATCGTGCAAAGGGAACTCCACATCCTATTATGGAAGAATATAAGGTTGATGCGGTACCTTTCGAGCATCCACAAATGAATACTTGGCGAGAAAACTTTGAAGGTATTCAATTTCATCATGAAGATACAGGAATGATTATTTCTGGAGCAATAGATGATATTTGGGTGAAGCCAGATAATTCTTTGATTGTTGTGGATTATAAATCTACAAGTAAAGAAGAAAAAATTACTCTAGATGATAAATGGAAAGAAGGATACAAAAGACAAATGGAAGTTTATCAGTGGCTTCTGCGAAAATTAAATTTTAATGTTTCTGAGTTGGGGTATTTTGTTTATGCAAATGGAAAAACAGATGCAAAAACTTTCGATGGAAAATTAGAATTTGAAGTGACTTTAATTCCTTATGAAGGTGACACTGCTTGGGTAGAGGATACAATTTTTAGAATCAAAGAAACTTTGGATAAAGATGAAATTCCATCTCCAAGTCCAGAATGCGAACAATGTCAGTATGTTTATGGTCGTTTAGGTGCTGAATCTTAGCCTTATTTTAAATATGATAAAATAATAGACATGGCGCTTTCTGATAAGTTTACTAATAGTAGAGGTCTGGATGCTCATGCGATGAGTGTTTTGGATTCTCGTAAAAAAAATCGTGACAATAGAGGGAGTGATTTAAAAAGAAAACACGCAGAAAGAGAGATAAATTCTTTGAGATCAAAGTTGGATGTTATTAATCGAGAAATTCAAAGACTCGCTGTTTCAGGAAGAAGATTTCATGGTGATGAAGCTAGAACTAAAACTGAATTTGAACAAGAATCCAGAGCTCTTGATGATATAACAAAAGAATTAGGAATACATTCAGAGAAAATTAAAGAACTCGATAGAGTTTTGAGTGCAAAGAAAATGGTGTCTGCTAAGAGCGGTAAAAGTGATTTTGGACAGGAGGCTGCAAAAAAAGAAGTTCAAAGATTAAAAACTGAATTGAATCATGCCACTAGGGATGTTGAGCAATTAAATGCTAAGAAAAGATTATTGGATCAAGAAATTGCACATTTAAATAATCAGAAAAAATCTGTAGATCAAGAGATTGAGCAGTTGGATCCTCATAAGAGAAGATTGATGAATGAAATAAGAACAACAGAAGATAAAATTCAGCAAGCCGCTGAATTGGAAATTAAATCCTCTCATGATTCTTTGTTGGTTGAAAGAGAAGTAGATAAGGTTTCTGAAGAGTTGAGATCTGAACAGAGTATGTTTAGTAGATTGAAAGCAAGATTTTCAAATCAACACAGAAATTTTCTTTCTAAGAAAAAACAAATGGAAGAAGTTGATAAAAGAATGAAGGGTGCGTCAGAGGGTTCTCCTGCTTTAGAGAATGAAAAAATGAAAATTGAACAGCAAATTAGGAATCTTGAAAAAGATTTAAATTAAAAAGATGTCTGAAAATTTACCACTTAAAATTGTTATATTTGGAGGGACTGGAGATTTGGTTCGAAAGAAAATCATCCCAGCAATTTTTGACTTGTATAAAGGAGGTTTACTTGTGGAAGATTTTGAAATTTTAGGTGTGTCCAGAAAAGATATTTCAGATAGTGAATTTCAGAATTTTATTAAAGAATCATTGGGAAATAAAAATGAATTAGAAAAAATAGAAAGTTTTGCAAAAAAAGGAAAATATTTTTCAGCTGATATTTCAGACAATGAATCTTTTTTGAAATTGGTAGAATTTTTGAATAAAGAAGATGAATTAAAGGGTGTTGTGGGAAATAAAATTTATTATTTAGCTATTTCTCCAAATTTATATGAAATGGCTTTTAATCAAATTGCTCAATACGGATTAATAAAAAAAGATGGATGGTCAAGACTGCTTGTAGAAAAACCTTTTGGAAATGATTTTAATCATGCAGAAAAATTAGATAAATTGCTGGGAGAATTGTTTTCCGAAAATCAAATTTTTAGAATTGATCATTATTTAGCAAAAGAAACTTTGCAGAATATTTTGACATTTCGTTTTGCGAATTCAATTTTTGAACCAATTTGGAATTCTGATGCAATTGAAGAAGTTAGGATAAATATGTTTGAAAGTTTTGATGTTGATAAAAGAGGTGTTTTTTATGACGGAGTGGGAGCATTGAGAGATGTGGGTCAAAATCATCTTTTGCAAATGTTGGCTTTAGTAACAATGGAAGACCCAGGATCTTTGAATGTAGAGGACATTAGGAGTGCTAGGGCTGATGTTTTGGGGAGATTGGAGGTTGATGTGCGCGCGCCTGCGGCGCGCGCACAATACCTCGGATATAACGAAATCCCCGGTATAAACCCCGAAACGCAAACAGAAACATTTTTCTCAATAAATGCTCAAATCAACAATAAAAGATGGCAAGGAACAAATTTTCGTCTTACAAGTGGAAAGGCTTTAAAAGAAACCTACACCGAGATATCAGTTATTTTTAAAGAAAAATGGACAAGTGTTTGTCCGCCTGATGATAAGAGAAATTATCAGAATATTGTAACTTTTAAAATTCAACCGAAACAAGAAATTAAAATTCAGTTCTGGTCAAAAAAATCTGGATTTACATATGAAGTCGAGCCACAAGAATTAAGTTTCGATTATGAAAAAACAGACACGAGAATTCCAGACGCTTATGAAAAAGTTCTGTATGATTGTATAAAAGGTGATCAAACATTGTTCATTTCTACAAAAGAAATTTTGGCTCAATGGGATTTTATAGAAAAAATTATAGAATCATGGAAAGATATTCCAGTTTTAAAATATAACAAAGGCACAGATCCATATGAATTATTCTGATAAAAAAATTATAGACATATCTTTACCACTCTCTTCGGAAACTATTGTTTATCCGAACAATGTTCCTCTTGAAATTGAAACTCATGCACACATGCCAGAAGCGACTACTCATTTATCAAAAATCACAATGGGAACTCACACAGGGACACACATCGATGCTCCAATGCATGCTGTGTTGGACGCTGATACACTAGATCAAATCCCTTTAGATACTTTTGTTGGATTGTGTAGAGTTGTTGATGCGAGTCATCGGGGCCCGGGTGAATCTGTTAAAAAAGAAGATTTAGGCGAGGTCTTGAAAGGTGAAAGAATCTTAATTAAAACATCAAATTCAATCCGTGGTTTTGAGGAATTCTATAATGACTATGTTTATTTGGATGGTGATACTGCCGATTGGTTGTCTGAAATTGGTGTAAAATTAGTTGGTATTGATTATCTTTCAATAAAACAAAAAGGTTCAAAAGATCAAAGACCGCACACTTCACTTTTAGAAAAAAATATTCCAATAATTGAAGGAATAAATTTAAATAATGTGAATGCAGGATTTTATGAACTTTTCTGTTTACCTTTAAATTTTATTGGAGTTGAAGGCGGACCAGCGAGAGCAATTTTAAGAGAAATAAATTAAATAATATGGAAGATGCAATAATAAATTTTAATAAACAATTTGATTACGAACCCGCTATTAGAAATGCAGAGAAATTAAAAGAAAAATACGAACATTTTATTTTGTGTGGAATGGGAGGTTCTCATTTATCTGCTGGAATAATTAAAATGCAAAAGCCGGGAATAGAATTATACGTACATAGAGATTATGATTTACCGCCATATTCAGAAGAGTTTTTGAGTAAGAGTCTTTTAATTGCTAGTTCTCATTCTGGAAATACAGAAGAAGTTTTAAGTTTCTTAAGAATGGCATTAGAAAAAGGTTATGACACTGCTGTTATTACAACGGGTGGAAAATTATTTGAAATTACTGTTGATCTGCAATTACCTCATGTTGTTATTCCTGATGAAGATTTAGAACCTCGTTCTGCAATTGGTTTTTCTACATTAGCTTTGGCAAAAATTATGGGAGAAGAAGATTTGATTTCGGTCTTAAAAGAAGTTGGAAAAAATCTTGATTCTCAAAAACTAAAAGCAGAAGGAGATTCGCTTGCAAAATCAATAGGAGAAAAAGTTCCTGTTATTTATACTTCAAATCAAAATTTAGCGATTGCTTACAATTGGAAAATAAAATTTAATGAAACAGGGAAGACTCCATCTTTTTATAATTTATTCCCAGAGCTTAATCATAATGAAATGCAAGGTTTTGCTGATTCAAAATATTCTGAAAATTTTCATTTTATATTTTTACATGACTCAAATGATAATCCTCGAATTGAAGAAAGAATGAAAGTTGCTGGTCAAATATTTGAAGAGAAGGGGTACTCTGTAACTAATTTAGAATTATCTGGTCAAACTGCTTTTGAAAAAATATTTTCTAGTTTGTTAATTGCTGATTGGACAGCTCTTGAGATTGCAAAAATAAAAGGCACAGATCCACAGTCTGTACCTCTTATTGAAGATTTTAAGAAAAGATTAAATTAATTTCTGTTTAATTTGTCTCTGATTTCTCTAAGTAGTAAAACTTCTTCTGCAATTTTTTCTGGTTCACAAGGTGGACAATCCTCCTTCTTTTCCATACTTTCTCTTAGTTTGTTAATACCTTTAACTACTAAAAATATTGCCCAAGCCACAATTACAAAGTTTATTAAAACTGTAACAAACAAACCGTAGTTTAATGTTAGGGCTGCTTGTGTTTC
>JAGOTN010000012.1:6288-8647 GCA_018061745.1 Minisyncoccota bacterium | reverse complement strand
TTTCCATACTTTCTCTTAGTTTGTTAATACCTTTAACTACTAAAAATATTGCCCAAGCCACAATTACAAAGTTTATTAAAACTGTAACAAACAAACCGTAGTTTAATGTTAGGGCTGCTTGTGTTTCAGTAGCGTCTTTCAAAACTATTACTTTCTCTGAAAAATCGATACCACCTGTCGCAAGACCTATGATTGGGTTGATAATATCTTCTACTAATGAAGTAACTATTTTTCCAAAAGCTGCACCGATTACAACTCCGACCGCTAGATCGACTGCATTACCTTTTGATACAAAATTTTTAAATTCTTCCACCATTTTTGCTCCTTTTTTTATTGTTTCCATAGAAAATAATCTATCAAATTATGCGTATTTTGGCGACTTTATTACTTGAATTACTGTTCCATTTATCATAAAACTATCGTCTTCGTGAATAAATATAGGAGGGATGCTTTGTGTTGAATCAGAAGCTAGAACTACTTGATTATTAATTTCATCCCAAATATATCTTTTAACATTGGCCATATCGTCGATTACAGAAAGCACAATCTCACCATTTCTAGGAGTTTTTCTATCTGTATCAATAATTAAATAGTCTCCATCTTCAATTGTTTTTCCGTCTATTAAAGCTTTGTTCATAGAAAGTCCTTGTGCTCGTATTGCAAAAATATTTTTACATTTCTTTAAAATATTTTTAGAGATCTTTAGATAACCTTGAATGTTTTCTGTTGCAAGAATTGTTGCGGGACCACAGTTGGCTGTACCTGCAATAGGGACTGAAACTAGACCTGTGTTTTTATTTGTCCCAGAAGTAGCGCGAGTGATGGTCTTTGTTGCTTTATCTATTTTTACAAGACCCTTTTTTTCAAGTTGAATTAAGTGATGTTTAATTTTTTGTGGAAATTTCTCACCAATCATTTCTCCAATTTGTCTTAAGGTCAGACCTTTTAGTCCTTCTTGTCCAATTTTCTGTAGTATTTTTTCTTGTAATGAATGCATATTTTTCAAAGTTTATTAATAAATATATTTAATATTATATGGTAAAACTAGAAAAAAGTAAAAAAGTTATCCACAATTACTTAAATCTAGAAAAGTTGACATACATTAAATTAAGAATAGAATAAAAATATTAAAAAATAAATAAAAATATTATGTTCCGCGATTTTCAAACTAGAAAAAATAGATTACAAAAAAGAAACAATTTATTGAACAAATTAAATACAGCTTTTAAAGCATCATCTACATTTAAACTAACAATGTTTTAGTAGTGTTTGGTCAGCGTGTTATAATTAAAATTGTAGTTTAGTTATAAATAAATAATTTTTAATAAAATGAACATCTTGAAAAAAATTGCACATAGTTTGGTGGTTGTTGGAGCTTTAAATTGGGGACTTGTTGGACTTTTCAATTTTAATTTAGTTGCGACAGCTCTTGGAAGTGTTCCGACAATAGAAAGATTGGTTTATGTTTTGGTTGGAGTATCTGCTCTTCTTCTTGTTGTTACAAGATGTGGTAAGTGCAGAGCTTGCGATTGTAGTACTTGTAAATAAAAATCTACTTAGTAGTAAAAGTCATCAATCATTTCAGATATAAATCTGGCAACTTCTTCTAGTGGAACAGGCCCAAGTGCCATTGTTTTTACTCCGTGCTGTTGAAGGAAAGTTAACTCTGCTCCTTCAATTAATTTTCCTATGTATAAAATTCCAGCTTTCTCCATCTCTGGAATTTCTCTAATTTGTCTAACAAAATCAACTATAGATTCCCAATAAACAGGAACTAAGAAGACAATTGCACCAGGAAGTTCTGCTTTCGCGTTCTCTAAACCTTCTTTAAAGCTTTCTGTTTGGAAAACTTGGATGTTTTGTTTTTCAAAAATTGATAAAAAAGGTTTCGCTTCGGTTAATTTAGATATTAGAACTAGTTTTTTCTGAGCCATATTTAGTAAAGATATTCTAGCACAAGCTAAAACAGTAAACAAAAAAGACACTCCTTTTGGAAGTGTCTTTTTTGTTTACTTACATATTTTATTATGCTCGTGAGATCTTTGAAGCTTGTGGGCCTTTTGGACCATCTGTAACTTCGAAAGTAACTCTATCACCATCTCGAAGGTCGTTGAATGCAACATCAACTAGTTCGTTTGCGTGAAAGAATAGATCTTTATCTGCTCCATCTCTTTTGATGAAACCGAAACCTCTATCTGTAACTCGAGCGATTACGCCTGTTTCTTGCATGTATTTATGTTTACTTTTATTAACTTCAAATGCTATGGCTGGGCTAACTCACCTGACCTTGTGTTCCTGCAGCAAAGATTTGACTCTTATATAGTAGGGGAAAAAAGTGATTTTGTCAACCAATTTTTGT
>JAGOTN010000012.1:0-6188 GCA_018061745.1 Minisyncoccota bacterium | reverse complement strand
GAAATCGTGTTCTTGAACGAATATTCTTTAGACCTCCTCAAGTTGATTAACTCGCTAGGAGATTGCTTTAGTATTAGGTTATAATTTTCAAATATGATTTTAACAATTGGGTTATTGGTTTTAGGTTTTATTTTATTAATTAAAGGTGCAGATTTATTAGTTGATGGTTCGTCTTCTGTTGCGAAGAAGTTTGGTGTCTCGGATTTAATTATTGGATTAACTGTTGTTGCTTTTGGTACTTCTGCACCAGAACTTATCGTAAATATTGTTTCAGCAGTTCAAGGAAATTCAGAAATTGCTATTGGAAATATTTTAGGAAGTAATATTGCAAACATATTATTAATTTTAGGTTTAACTGCGATTATCGTTCCTTTAAAAGTTCAACGTTCTACAACTTGGAGGGAAATTCCTTTTGCTTTGCTTGCTGTTTTGATGCTTGGTGCAATGGCTAATGATTCTTTGATTGATGGAGCTCAATCTTCATTTATTTCTGCTGGAGATGGAATTGTTTTATTAGGTTTTTTTGCTGTGTTCATGTATTACATTTTTGGTTCGGCAAAGAAAAATGTTCAAGAGCATGGTGATGAAGACATTAATACAAAAAAACACAGTGTTATTAAATCTATTGTTTTAATTATTTCTGGATTAGCAGGACTTGTTGTTGGAGGAAAATGGGTAGTCGATAGCGCTATAGTTTTGGCTACTTCTTGGGGAATGAGTGAATCTGTTATTGGGTTAACTGTGGTTGCTGTAGGAACTTCACTTCCTGAGCTTGCAACATCTATAGCTGCTGCATTAAAAGGAAAAGCAGATATTGCTATCGGAAACGTCGTTGGGTCAAATATATTTAACATATTCTGGATCTTGGGAGTAACATCTTTAATTTCACCACTTCCATTTTTAGCGACTAGTAATATTGATATATTGGCAACTATTTTAGCAACAATTCTTTTGTTTGTTTGGATGTTTATTGGTAAAAAACATCATCTTAAAAGATGGCAAGGGGTTGTTTTTGTCCTGTTGTATGTAGTTTACGTGACTCTTTTACTGACTCTTAGATAGGTGTATACTATTTCTCCCACTGATTAGGTTTATTTAAAATAATTATAAAATTTGTATGAAAAATGAGATTGTGAAGATTACAAAAGTGATTGCACGAGAGATTCTAGATTCTAGAGGAAACCCAACTGTCGAAGTAGATTTAACACTTTCTGATGGTTCATTCGGTCGAGCAGCTGTTCCATCTGGAGCATCAACTGGAAAATACGAAGCAGTTGAACTTCGAGATGGTGATAAAAAAAGATACGCTGGAAAAGGAGTTTTGAAAGCAGTTGAAAATGTAAACACAACAATTTTTAAAAAAATAAAAGGAAAATCTTTTGATCAAAGAGAATTAGACGAGACTTTAATCGCGCTCGACGGAACAGAAAATAAAGGAAATCTAGGAGCTAACGCAATTCTTGGAGTATCACTTGCTTTCGCACACGCAACAGCAAAAAGCCAAAAACAATCTCTATATACATATTTTGCAAAAATTTCTAAGAGTAAAAATAAAATCCAACTTCCAGTTCCAATGATGAACATTTTAAACGGAGGAAAGCACGCAGAAAATTCTACAGACTTCCAAGAATTTATGATCGTGCCACATGGATTTACTACTTTTAGCAGAGCTCTTCAAGCAGGAACAGAAGTATTTCATACATTAAAAAAGATTTTGCACGATAAAGGTTTGAACACAACAGTTGGAGATGAAGGAGGATTCGCTCCATCTTTGAAAGATAACGAGAGTGCAGCAATACTTGTTGTAGAGGCAATTACAAAAGCTGGATACAAAGCTGGAACACAAATTTCAATCGCACTAGATGTAGCAGCTTCAGAACTTTGTGAAAATGGACAATATGTTTTGGCAACAGAAGGAAAAAAACTTTCAAGCGAAGAAATGGTTGAGTATTACGTAAATCTTGCGAAAAAATATCCAATTATTTCAATCGAAGATGCACTAGACGAAGACGATTGGGCAGGATATGCACTTCTAACAAAAAAACTTGGAAAGAAAATTCAATTAGTAGGAGATGATTTGTTTGTAACAAATGTAACTCGACTACAAAGAGGAATTGATGAAAATACTGCGAACTCAATTTTGATTAAAGTAAATCAAATTGGAACAGTTTCTGAAACAATTGATTCAATAAATCTTGCAAATAAAAATGGATACACAGCGATAATGTCACATCGTTCTGGAGAAACAGAAGACGCAACAATTTCAGACTTTGCTGTTGGATCAGGAGTTGGACAAATTAAAACAGGTTCACTTTCAAGAAGTGATAGAACTGCAAAATACAATCAACTGCTAAGAATCGAACAAGAACTTGGAAAGAAAGCGATTTACCGAGGAAAAGACGTATTTACTCAATAAATATATGAGCAAGCAAGTCGCATTAATTGTTTTGGATGGTTGGGGTTATCGAGAAGATTTAGAACACAATGCTGTTGCGACTGCTAAAACTCCATACTTTGATTCTCTTTGGAATAAATATTCTCATGGTTTATTAGAAGCATCTGGATTGCATGTTGGTTTGCCAGAAGGGCAGATTGGAAATAGTGAAATTGGACATATGACAATTGGTGCAGGGAAAGTTATTGATACTGATTTAGTTCGTATTAATAAATCTATAAGTGATAATTCTTTTTCTGAGAATGAAGTTTTTGAAGCTTTGTTCAATCAGACTAGAAAAAATAATTCAAAGTTACATGTTTTAGGACTGATTGGAAAAGGAGGAGTTCATTCTCATCAAGATCATCTGTTGGAATTTTTAAAAGTTTGTAAAAATAAAAATATCGAACAAGTTTATCTTCATCTTTTTACAGATGGTCGTGATGCTTCTCCTTATGAATCGATTAAAGATGTTGAAGAAATTAAAACAGTTATAAAAGAAGTTGGGATTGGGGAAATCTGTAGTATTTCTGGAAGATATTTTGCGATGGATCGTGATAATAATTGGGATAGAGTTGAGCAAGTTGAAAAGATTATTTTTCACTGTGAAGGAAATATTTGTCAGGTGACTCCAGAAGAAGAAATTCAAGCACAACATGCAACAGGAAAAACAGATGAACATATAGAGCCTTTTATTGTTCATGAAATGCCAATTTCAAATGGCGATGCTGTTTTCTTTTTCAACTATCGTGCTGATAGAGCAAGAATGTTAACAGAGAGAATTTTAGCGAGAAAAGATGAAATGAATTTGTTTTTTGCGACACTGACAGAGTATTCTAAAAATTATGAATGTGCAGTGGCATTTCCTCCGATTGCAATTGAGACAACAATTGCGAATGAAGTTTCAATTGCTGGATTAACTCAAGCTCATATTGCTGAATCAGAAAAATTTCCTCATGCAACATATTTTTTAAATGGTGGAAAAGAAGAACCTCATGACGGTGAAGAACATGTGATGCTTGCGAGCCGAAAAGATGTGAAGACTCATGATGAGGCTCCTGAAATGAGAGCGGAAGGAATTGCGGATGAGGCAATTAAAAGATTGGAAGATGGTGTGAATTTTATTTTTATAAATTTCGCAAATCCGGATATGGTTGGACACACTGCAAATGTTCCTGCAATTGTTACAGCTGTTGAAACTGTTGATAGAGAATTAAAAAGAGTTTTAGATGTTTTGCATGCGCGTGCTGGAGTTGCATTTGTTACAGCAGATCACGGGAATGCAGAGGTGAATTTTGACGCAGATAAAAATGAAAAACATACCGCTCATACTTTAAATAGAGTGCCTGCAATTATCACGAGAGAGGGAATTCAAATGATGGATGGTTCACTTGCAGATATTGCCCCTACAATTTTAAATTTATTGGAATTGGAGAAACCAAAAAGTATGACAGGAGAGGTTTTGTTTAAATAAAAATTTTTAAAATAAAAATAGAAAAGGTCGGGCGCTGGGCGCCCGACCTTTTTAATTCACGATGTGAAGAGGATTTACTCGCCGCCGCCTTCGCCGCCGCCTTCGTCTCCGCCTTCGCTGTTGCAGTTGTATGGATGCTTTTTCATAATAGTCGTTTTTGAGAAACGACGAAATTCTTTTGGCTTAATTTTAGGCCAATTGTGGAAAGAACTTTCGTCTGTTTGGGCAATAGTATAGATTCAAACTAAATTTTGTCAACCCTAATTTTAAACAATTTTTTTATCTCCGAAACTCAAATTAAAGTTATTTTTAACACTGAAATTCTCTAGAGTTTTCAATGTTCTTTCAATGTTGTCCGAATATAAATAAACCTCTTGTTGACTGGCATTATCTCTTATTGAAAGTAGCAGAGCGGGGAATTTTTCAGACATTTTAATCCTTCTTTTTCCACGAAGTGAAGATAATCCGGCTTTAATAATACCCGGAGAAATCTTTGTCACACTGGAGCATTTTGATAGATAATCACAAACCAAAACAGCAGCAGGAATAAGAGAGGTGTGATTTCCACTAAATTTGCCACCATTTCTAGAATCTTTAGACATTTATTGAATATACATGTTTCTAGACAAAAAATCAGTAAAATAAAAAATTACTAAAATTTTGTCCAAAAAATCAGAAAACGTGAGTTATTTAAATATGTTAAAATCGCTAGGCAATGATGACTCAAAAAGAAGCAATGAAAATCTTAAAAATGGGCAAGAATGTTTTTTTGACAGGGCCTGCTGGTTCTGGGAAAACTTTTGTTTTAAATGAATATATAAAATTTCTAAAAGATCATGGCGTTGAGGTCGCTGTGACAGCTTCAACAGGAATTGCTGCGACTCACTTAAAAGGCATGACAATTCATTCGTGGACGGGAATTGGAATAAAAGATTTTCTGACTGATTATGATTTAGATAATCTTGAACAAAAAGCATATCTTTGGAAACGTTTTGAAAAAACAAAAGTTTTGATTATTGATGAGATTTCAATGCTTAGCTCGAGCACAATGGATTGTATTGATCGTGTTGCGAAAGTTTTTAAAAGAAGTGAAGAACCATTTGGTGGACTTCAAGTTATTTTCTCTGGGGATTTTTTCCAGCTTCCTCCGATTGATAAAAAACCTTTATATAATGAACAAATAATTTTTCTTGATGAAGAAGAAGTTTCAAAAACTCCTTTTGCGTTTAAATCAAGAGCTTGGAAAAATTGTGACTTACACACTTGTTATTTATCTGAACAATACCGACAAGAAGATAATGTTTTAGTTGATTTACTTTCTGAAATTAGAAGCGGGGAACTTTCAGAAAAATCTATAGAAATTTTAAAGAAAAGAATTATTAAAGAAGACAATCCTGAAATTACAAAACTTTATACGCACAATATAAATGTTGATAGTTTTAATTTCCAGAAATTACAAAATATTAAATCTGATGAAAGGGCTTACCTAATGTCTAGTCGCGGAAAACCAAATTTGATTGATGCATTGAAAAGAGGGTGTTTGGTCCAAGAAAGATTGGTTGTGAAAAAGGGTGCATTAGTTATGTTTGTGAAAAATAATCCAATTGCAGGATATATAAATGGAACAGTGGGGGAAGTAACTGGTTTTGAAGAAGGCTATCCTGTTGTGCAAACAAAAAATGGAAATAGTTTTATTGCATCACCACAATCTTGGTCTGTTGAAGAGGGAGATAAAGTTTTGGCAGAAATTTCACAAGTTCCTTTAAAGCTTGCTTGGGCTGTGACAATTCACAAAAGCCAGGGAATGACTTTAGAAAAAGCAATTATTGATTTATCGAATTCTTTTGTTGAGGGTCAGGGATATGTTGCGCTTTCTCGTGTGAAGACTCTCGATGGATTATTTTTGAAAGGATTTAACGCTATGGCTTTAGCTGTGCACAACGAGATTTTGAATTTGGATCAAGATTTGAAAGACCATTCTGAGCAACTTTTTGTGCATGTAAATAAAATGACACCTGAGGAATTTGCAAAAGAGCATCAAGATTTTTTTGTAAAAATTGGTGGGAAGAAATATAAAGTCGTTGATGAGATTGAACAAAAATTAACCACTTATGAAATTACTCATAAAATGTTGAAAGAAGAAAAAAGTTTTAAGGAGATGGCAGAAGAACGAGATGTAAAAATCGGAACAATTTTATCTCACATCGAAAAACTTCTTGAAGAAAAAGTTATTACAAAAAAAGATATTGAATATTTGAAACCAAAAACAAAAGAATTTAA
>JAGOTN010000011.1 GCA_018061745.1 Minisyncoccota bacterium | reverse complement strand
CGATTCCTGGAGCTGAAAATCCGAAGTCGTTCATGTTTAATTTAAATTCTGAAGTAAATGTTTTGTTCATGTTTGCCTTTACGATAAATTTAACTGCTTTTGAAACGTCTTTTACTTTCAAATCACCACCAACTTGGAACTCTCCGTTACCCATGTCTGTAGCATTTGTTAATGAGAAAATTATTTCTGGATATTTTGCAACGTCAAAAAATTCTGCTTTCTCTTTTAAGTGAGTATCCAGCATTGCTGTATCTGTTTTTATAGAAGCTGTTTTAATAACTAATTCTCCAGCTACTGGAATTCCATTTGAATTAACACGAACATTTCTAACTTCATATTCTTCAAATACTCCAGTGTGAGATTTTCCTGGACCGTATCCAACAAAACTAAATTCTGTTAACTCAACTTTTCCTTCAATATTTCCACCTGAAGTGTTTTGAGTTTGATCTTTTGTGTCGTTAACTTCTAGTGATTGTACGTCTTTAGGTGCTTTCGGGCTAAAAATTAAAACTCCTGCCACCGCTACTAAAATCAAAACTACAATAATTGCTGCTATTTTCATAAATAAATTTAATTTAAAACCCAATAAATACAGGTCTAATTTTAGCAGGTTTTAATACTTTAACAAAACAAATCCTTAATAAAGCCCGTATCCTATCTTCTGTCGAACCTCCTTCATTTTCTTTTCAGCGTTTTTCTTTGCGATTTTACCTCCTTTTTTAAGAATCTTTAGGATTTTTTTAGGGTTCTTAAGATATAATTCGCGCTTTTCTCTAAATGGCCGAATAAAATTCTTCAAATCTTCAGAAAGCATCTTTTTAGCTTCTTGATATCCCATTCCCGGAGTTTCATATTTCTTTCTCAATTCTGAAACTTCTTGTTCATTTAAAATTAGTTTATGAATATTGAAAACATTGTTTGTATCAGGATCTTTTGGTTGATCAATCGGAGTTGAGTCTGTTGGTATAACACTAACTAATTTTTCAATTTCCTCATCAGTGGCAAAAAGTGAAATTGTGTTGTTGTAGCTTTTGCTCATTTTTTGACCATCGATTCCTGGAACTGTTGCAACTTCTTTTTGAATAATCGCTTTTGGCATTACAAAAGTTTCTCCGTATGTACGATTGAATTTATCCGCGATATCCCGAGCGATTTCTAAATGTTGTTCTTGATCTTTTCCAACTGGCACAAACTCTGCTCCTGAAAGTAAAATATCGGCTGCCATAAGAATTGGGTATGTAAAAACTCCAACATTAATTTCTTTATTTTTTGCTTCTGCATCTTTAAAAGAATGAGCGCGCATAATATACGGCATTGTGCTCAAACAACTCAAAGTCCAAGCGAGCTCTGTAACTTCTGGAGTATCACTTTGTTTAAAAATATTTGTTTTTCTTAAATCAACTCCCGCAGATAAATAAGCGACTGCTGTTTCAATAATTTGATTTTCTAAAGCATTTTTATCTTGAATACTTGTTATGGCGTGGAGGTCTGCAATAAAAATAGATGAGTGATATTGGTTTTGAATATCAATAAAAGGTTTTATTGCGCCAAAATAATTCCCTATATGTATTGTTCCTGTTGGCTTTACTCCTGTGATTAATTTCTTACTCATCTGTCTATTCTAGTTTCTTAATAAAGGAAACGCAATAAAAGCAGTTGTTCCTCGGCCTTCTCCTTCAGATTTAAGCCAAATTCTGCCTTCTTGAGACTCCACAATTTCCCTTGCGACATAAAGCCCTAATCCACTACCTGAAACTGAAACATTATATGAATTCTTACCTCTTTTGAATTTTTTGAACAGTTCTTCTATTTCTGATTGTTCAATTCCCACTCCAGTATCTTTTATTGTAATAATTAAATCATTATTTTTTTCAGCTAGAGAAATTATAATCTGACCTTGTGGTGTGTATCGAATCGCATTGTCTAATATTTTTGAAATAGCACTTACTACTTTTTTAAAATCCCCTAATATTTTTAAATCAGAACTTTTATCATATGTAGTCTTAAAAAGAATTCCAGTATTGTCAAAAACATCTTTAAAATTTTCTTCTACTTTATTTAAAACTTCTACAATACTAATTGGATTTAAATTATAAACCGCTTCTCCTTTTTCAATCTGCGCAACATCTAGAAAATCATTTAAAAGTGAACCTAGATTTTGGCTCGAAAGAAAAATTCTTTGTAACGGTTCTTTTAAATATTCAGGAAACTTTCCGTACTCTTCTTCTAAAATCATTGAAGAATAACCTTGAATTTTCGCAAGTGGAGATCTTAATTGATGTGATGCTAAAGAAACAAATTCTGTTTTTAAATTATCCAGTTCAAGAAGACGTTCGTTTATTTCTTTTAATTTATCAACAAGCAAATAAATAGTTTTTACTTGTCGATCTTCCTGAAATGAATTTCTTATTAAAATCAAACCGATAATTATTGAAAAAATAAAAATAATTTCATCAAATTTAGATTCAATAAAAAAATAAATTGAAGTACATATTGTTATTACAATTAAACTCACAATCAAAGTCTTAATTGAGTGTTTATTTCTAGGTTTAGGCATTGTGTTTGTGTGTAAAAATTAAGGCAATTATTGGCACAATCATCCAAGCACCAACTGGAATTATTGAAGTTAGGTATTTTGAAAATGGTAAATGAATTTGCCAAAGAGTTTCTAAAGGAATGATGTGGTAGTAGATAATCATTATTATAATCACGCTAGATAAAGATAAAATTATTGAATCAAACAATCTTTTTGCTGTTTTGTATGATCTCCCAGTTGTAAGATTCTTTTTTAAAAAGAAACAGCAAGCCATAAAAATAACCACATAAGCGATTATGCTAGAAATAGGAGAAGTTAATTTTACAAAAGGAATGTACATGTAAATTAAAGTCGCTGGATAAAAAGAAAGAAGAAATCTAGCTAAAATATATTCTCCTTTTGTAAAAGAAATAAAAATACCTGCGATAAAAATTACCAAAATAATAATTATATCCAAAGTTAAAAATCCAAGTGAAAACATCCTCTCAATTATAAACTCAACGACTCTTACTTGCTAGTATCCTTCTGTGCGTAAAGTCTCAATAGCTTCTTTTGCTTTTTTAGAAAGATTTTGTGGGATATCAATAAAAACTTGAATCAATAAATCACCTACACTTCTTCCACCAACAGGAACGCCTTTTCCTTTTATTCTCAAAACTTCTCCGTGAGTAATTCCCTTTGGAATTTTAATTGTCATTTTTTCTTCTAGAGTGTCCACTTCGTAAGTTGTACCAAGAAGAGCGTCTGAAAGTTTTAATTTTAGATTTGTAACTAAATGAATACCCTCTTTTCTAAGATTTGCATGAGGTTGAACATGAACTCTTACATATAAATTTCCAGGTCGGCCACCATTGTCTTTTGAAGGCTCTCCTTTTTCTGTAAGTCTTAAAGTTTCTCCGTCATCAATTCCCGGAGGAACATTGAAAGAAATTTCTTCTTTGTCTCCACTCATTCTATTTACTGTGATTTTTTTTGCTTCTCCTAAAATTGAAGCTTTAAAATCAATAGAAATATCCATCACAATATCCGCACCTTTACGAACTCTTTGATGTCCTCCATTAAAAATAGAACCGAATAAATCGTTTAAATCGAACTCAACTCCTCCTTGAGAAAAATTTTGAGAGAAACCACTAAAATCAAATCCACCAAAACCTCCTGCATTTGCTCCACCACCTTGAGAACCACCAGAAAAACCAGGCCCAAATTGATCATATTGAGCTCTTTTTTTAGGATCAGATAAAACACTGTAAGCTTCATTTAATTCCTTAAACTTCGCTTCATTACCTGTTGGTTTATCTGGGTGATGTTTTTGCGCTAATTTTCTAAACGCTTTTTTTATTTCGTCTGGTGAAGCGCTTTTTGATACACCTAAAGTTTTATAGTGGTCGTCGGCCATTACGCTTTATTTTCATCTGTAGGTTCTTCTTTTTCAACTTCTGCGTCTCGTACATTTTCTTCTGGAGCGCTTTCTTGTGGAGCTGATTGTGCTTGATTTTGAGACATGTGTTCTCCAATCTTTTGCATTTCAGTTGAAAGTTCTTCTGTAGATTTTTTAATTGAATCAATATCACCAGATTCTTTTTCTTTTCGAAGAGATTCTATTTTTGCTGTGATATTTGTTTTTAATTCTTCTGGAATTTTTCCTTCTGCATCTTTAAGAGCTTTTTCAGCTGTGTATGCAAGTTGTTCTGCTAGGTTTTTAACTTCAATTAATTCTTTTTTCTTTACATCTTCTTCTGCATGAGCCTCTGCATCTTGTTGCATTTTTTTAATATCATCTTCAGTTAGACCTGAGCTTGCTTCGATTCGGATTGATTGTTCTTTTCCTGAAGCTTTATCTTTTGCTGTAACTTTCAAAATTCCGTTTGCATCAACATCAAAACTAACTTCAACTTGAGGAACGCCTCTTGGTGCAGGTGGAATACCATCCAAAACAAATTTACCAATACTTTTGTTATCGCTCGCCATTGCTCTTTCTCCTTGAACAACATGAATTTCTACTTGTGTTTGATTATCTCCTGCTGTTGAGAAAGTTTGAGATTTTGTTGAAGGAATAGTTGTGTTTCTTTCAATTAATTTTGTAGCAACACCTCCTAGAGTTTCAATACCAAGTGAAAGTGGAATAACATCAAGCAAAAGAATATCTTTTACATCTCCTTGTAAGATTCCTCCTTGTAGAGCTGCTCCAAGTGCGACCACTTCATCTGGATTTATAGATTTGTTTGGTTCTTTTCCAAAAAACTTTTTAACTTCTGCTTGTATAAGTGGCATTCGAGTTTGTCCTCCAACTAAAATAATATTATCGATATCAGCGATTTTAAATGTTGAAGCTTCTAAAGTTCTTTTTGTAATATCAATTGCTCTTTCTACGTATTCTCGAGTTATTTCTTCAAGTTGTGCTCTAGAAAATTTCAAAGCTAAATGCTCTGGTCCATTTGCGCCAGATGTAATAAACGGGATATTTATTTCTGTTTCTTGAGCTGTTGAAAGTTCAATTTTTGCTTTTTCTGATTCTTCATAAAGTCTTTGCATTGCAAGAGCATCACCAGAAATATCAATTCCAGATTGTTTTTTGAATTCAGTAACAATCCATTTAATTATTTTTTGATCAACATCTTTTCCTCCAAGGTGACTATCTCCACCTGTAGATTTAACTTCAATAACATCATCTCCAACTTCCAAAACAGAAACATCAAATGTTCCTCCTCCAAAATCGAAAACAACAATCTTCTCATCTTTTTTACTATTAAAACCATACGCTAGAGCTGCGGCTGTTGGTTCATTGATTATTCTTTTTACATCAAGACCTGCGATTTTACCGGCATCTTTTGTAGCTTGTCTTTGTGCATCATTAAAATATGCTGGAACTGTAATAACAGCTTCAGTCACTTCTTCTCCTAGTTTTGCTTCTGCATCTGCTTTTAGCTTTTGCAAAATCATCGCAGAAATTTCTTCTGGACGGTATTCTTTTCCAGACATTTTTACTTCAACTCCACCGTTTGCAGATTTTTGAATATCATACGGAATTGTTTCTTGATCTTTTGAAACAGAAGCTTCATCAAAAGCATGTCCTATAAATCTTTTAATACCAAAAACTGTATTTTTAGGGTTTGTTACAGATTGTCTTTTTGCAGTAAGTCCAACCAGTCTTTCTCCAGTCTTTGAAATAGCAATAATAGAAGGAGTTGTTCTGTTTCCTTCTGAGTTTTCAATAATTACAGGCTCTCCACCCTCAACGAAAGCTACTGCTGAGTTTGTTGTTCCTAAATCAATACCAATTATTTTTCCCATATAATTTTTGAATTAACTTATAATTTATGACTCTAGAGAGCCTACTTTAACATGAGCTGGTCGAATGACACGGTCTTTTATTTTATAACCTTTTAAAATAACTTCAACCACTTTACCGTCTTGTGATGGATCTTCCACTACAACACTCATGGCTGAGTGGTGTGTGTTTGGGTCAAAATCGTCTCCTAGTGGATCTATAAGCTTTACTTGATTGTTTTCCAATACAGAAAGAATTTGCGAATAAATGTACTCAATTCCCTTTCTCCATTGCACTGGTGCTGACTCCCAAGCTTCTTTATTTTTGAAAGCCATATCAAAGCTATCTAACACTGGTAGCAAATCCATAATGAAATATTCTGAAGATCTTTCTCTTGATTCCAAAACTTCATCAGCGCTTCTCTTTTTTAAATTTACAAAATCTGCTTTTGATCTTTGCCAACCGTCTAGATATTCCAACTTCTCTTTCTCACATTGCGTAAGTTTTTCTTTTATTGAATTGAAATTATCCTCACCATCATGAATGATCTCATCTGATTCTTCTATGAAGTTGTCGTTATTTATATCAGTCATAATTTTTTAAACTAAGACCCTACTTCAGAACGGCAATTTTATCGTTTACTCCATTGAGCTGCTTTTCGAGCTTTCTTCAAACCGAATTTTCGTCTTTCTTTAACACGAGGGTCTCTCTTCAAAAATCCTTTAGATTTTAGATCTTTTCTTAGATCTGGTTTGTCTTTAATTAGAGCTCTAGCAATTCCTAATCGAATACTTTCTGCTTGAGAATTTACTCCACCACCACTAACTTTTATAGATACTGAAAAATCACCTTTTTCATTTAGAGCTTCTTGAACAATTCTTTGAAGTGTTTCTGTTTTAAAATATTCAGAAACTGTTTTGTCATTTACTACGAAAGAAGTTTTAGATGCAGGAGTAATTCGAACTCGCGCAACTGACTCTTTTCGTCGTCCAATTCCTTCAATATATACATCTGTTTTTGCTGTTGCCATAATAATTTTATTCTGTAATTTCAATTCTCTTTAAAAGTTCTGGTCGGTGTTTGTTTGCTGGTAGCATTCCACGAATCGCTTTTTTGAATACTTCTCCGTATCCTTTTTTAGCAATAATGTTTGTCATTGATTCGTCTTTAAGACCACCTGGGTATCCTGTGTATCTTCGGTAAACTTTTTTACTTTTACCAGAAAGTTTTTTCTCATCAACAACAACTTTTGATGCATTTAGAATATGTACACCATCTGTTTGAATAATGTGAGCTTCATAATCTACTCTGTCTTTACCCATAAGAGCCATAGCTGCTTCAGTTGCAACTCGTCCGATAGATTTTCCTTGTGCGTCAATTATTTTCATATTATTTAACAAAAGATATTTGGGCCATCTTTGAGGCATCTCTTATACGAATTGGAAGTTTGATAATTCGAGTGTATCCACCATTTCTTTCAATGTATTGTGGAGCAATAACTTCAACTAGTTTTTTAGCAATCTCTTCGTCGTTTCCAAGTCTTGAAGAAAGAAGTCTTCTTGTTGAAAGATTGTCTACGCGAGCTTTTGTAACCATTTCCTCAATGTAAGGTCGTAGTTCTTTTGCTTTAGCTTCCGTTGTAACTATTGCTTCATGTTTTATAAGAGAACGAGCAAGAGAACGCATCAGTGCATTGTACTGATTTTTTTCTCTTCCAAATTTTCTTTTTGAATCGTGATGTTTCATCGGTGGGTTATAGACTATCGTAGCTTGGAGTTATTGTAAAGACTATTTAAGGATAATACCGTAATTACCCAATATTCTTTTGATTTCTTGAAGACCTTTTTCTCCCATACCCTCTAAATCAAGGATATCTTCTTCTTTTTTACGAGCAAGACCTCCAACTGTTCGGATTCCGGCAGTTGTTAGAGATGTGATAGTTCTTGCAGATAAATCTAAAGTTTCTACTCGAGTTTTTAGGAAATCTTCCATTTCACTTTCTTTTGAAGAATCTTCAGAAGAATCAATTTCTGGTGCAGAAGCTTTTTCTTCAAAAATAAATTCTTCTTTAAAACCAACAATGGCTTTTAATTGAGAAATCATAATTTCAATTGAATTTTCAAGAGCTTGCTTTGGAGCAATAGTTCCATCTGTTTCAATTGTAATTCGTAGTTTGTTAAAATCAGTACGATCTCCAACACGCATGTTTTCTGTTTCGTAATGAACTCTTCGAATAGGTGCAAAAATTGCATCTAAAGCAATTGTTCCAACATCAACTCTTTCTCGATGAATCATTTCTTTTGGAACATATCCAATTCCATGTTCGATAGTTAGTTCCATTTCAACTTCAGTGTTTTTATTTGTGATTGTAAACAAATGTAAATCTGGGTTTGCAATTGAAACTTGAGAAGGCAAAGATAAATCTTTAGCTTTGATTTCTTTTTCACCACTAACTTTGATTGTAATTGTTTGACTCTCGTCTGTGTTTAATGCAAATCTAATTTTTTTAATATTTAAAATAATTGCAATAACATCCTCCTTAACACCTTCTAGTGTTGAGAATTCATGATTGGCACCTTTAATTTTCAACTGTGTTACAGCTGCTCCCGGAAGAGATGAAAGGATAATTCTTCGTAATGAGTTGCCAAGCGTGTGTCCGTACCCAGGGTAAAGTCCCTCGATTTCGTACACTCCAGTTGTTCCTTCTTCAGAAACAATTTTTGGTTTTGATGGCAACGCTATTTGTTGATCAGACATACCTGTTGATTCGTTTAAAACTGATAATAACTTTTAACGTTGTGTTTTTATACTGTACCCTATTCTTGACAAAAACGCAATTATTAACGCTTGTAGAATTGGATAACTGATTGTAGGTCAAAATTGCTTTCTCCAGGAGTCGTTGTTGCGCTACCTGAAATCTCAGCTTGGTTTGTTGTTTTGTTTAAATTAATCCAGTTTGGAACAGTTAGATCAGCTGATCTTTCTGCCATATCTTTGAATAATCCTTTTTCTTTACTTCCTTCTCGGATTCCTACGATATCACCGATTTTTAATCTGTAAGAAGGAATAGTAATTCTTTTACCGTTTACTGTGATGTGTCCATGAGATACAGCTTGTCTTGCAGCTTGTTTTGTTGGAACAAAACCAGATCTTAGGACAACACTGTCTACTCGAGCTTCTAGTAAAGCAAATAGAGCTTCTGTTGGGTTTGAAGAGTTTTTATCAATAACTTCTCGAACGTAATTTCTGAATTGTTTTTCTGAAATTCCATATGTAAATCGAACTTTTTGTTTTTCAATAAGTTGTTTTCCGTAGTTTGATCTAGCTTTCGGTCTTTTACCTGCTAGGTTTCTACTTTTTCGTTCTGTTCGCAAAGCAAATTTAGCTGTTGAGGTTTTCTCAAAAACTGATGCACCAAGGCGACGAGCTATTTTGTATTTTGGTCCGTTTATCATAAATTTTTATTATACACGACGTGGTTTACGACGAGTTGGGCCGTTAAAAGGCTTTGGTGTAACGTCCTTAATAGAACGAATTTGAACACCTTTTGACACGAAACTTCTTATTGAAGATTCACGACCTGAACCCACACCCTTTACAACAACATCGATTTCTTTCAATCCTAGAAGCTCAGCTTTGTCTGCAAGTAATTCTCCAACTTTTGCAGCTGCGAAAGGAGTACCCTTTTTAGCACCTCTAAATCCTAAAGCTCCAGATGAAGATGAAACTACAGCATTACCTTTTGCATCTGTAAGAAGAACGTGTGTGTTGTTGTATGTTGATTGAACATACAAAATTCCTCTCTCAAGTTTTTTTCGAGATAGCTTTTTAGCTGCTCCAGCTTTTGCTGAATCTTCTTTTCCACTTTTCTTAACAATTCGTTTTTTTCCCATAATTATTTTTTATCTACACTTTTCTTTCCAGAACCCATAGTCTTAACTACGTTTCCTCGAAGTGTTCGAGTGTTAGTTTTGGTTCTTTGTCCTCGAGCAGGAAGTCTTTTTGCGTGTCGTGAACCTCTGTATGATCCAATATCTTTTAATCTTTTGATATTAGATGAAACTTCTCGACGAAGATCTCCTTCAATTTGCAGAGCGTCCACTATTGCACGAATAGTATTTTCTTCTTCTGGACTTACTTCTGAGGCTTTTTTATTTATATCAACTTTAGCTTCATTTAGGATTTTAATAGACAAAGGACGACCAATACCATAAATAGCTGTCAGAGCTATCTCCATTCGTTTTTTATCTGGAAGTGTAATACCTTGTATTCTCATATACGAGTGCGTAGTTTAGCAAATAGTATTAAAAGAGTAAAGCCCCTTTTAATTTCTTTTAAAGATCCGGGCCTTTCCGCCGTAAGGATCTATTTCCATTAATACTTTGTCCCCGACCAAAACCCTTATTCTATGCATCTTCATTCGACCTCCTAGAAATGCCAACTTCTCAGTTTTGTCTTCTAGTAGTACTTTAAAAAGTGTATCTGGTAAGGCTTCTATGACAACACCTTGAACACCCTTCTTTTCTTCCTTAACTACTTTATTATTTTTTTTACCTTTGTATTTCTTATTCATTAGGATTTTCAAATAGTATCAGTTTAATTTTTTGAGTCAATTATTTCAATTTTAGAAACATCTTCTGGGAATGTTTTTTTCCACATTGGACGAACCTCCGATGATATTTTTGTTATTCCTGGAAATAATTCCACAGTATCTTTTATAGAATTTTTATCTGTTCCTGCGATAGCTCTTTTTAGTTCTTCTTCATTATTTTTCCAAAGGAAATCTATACTTCCTGATAATTCTATCTTTGCAGTGCTGTCATTTTCTTGTTTTGAAACTGATATGTTTAGTTTATCTATGTTTGTAATTACTACGTTTTCAAATTCTGAAAATTGAGTTATAGAGCTTTTAGCTATTGTGTTGCTAAAGTTTTGATAATCAAAAGATGTCGCTTTGATAGTTCCTTTTGCTGAAATAGAAACATTATTTCCTTCAACTTTGTCTGAAAGAATTTCATAAAGAATCATAGATTCATCGGCTAGAACTAGGTTTTCTGGAGTAGTTTTAGATTTTGCTTCTGTCAGCAAGGCCTCTTTTAGTTGATTTTTTAGAAGAGTTTCAGATTCTTGTCTATCTGATTCTGATATTACTTTTCTAATTCCATCAAAACCACCAGCAATATCGCCTTCTGATTTAGCATAAAAAGATTCAAATTGTGGTAAATCCTTGAAGCCTGGAACGGTAAATTTAGATGCTCCAATATTATATTTTTCACCAACTTCATCTGCCACGATTTCAACCTCTAGTTTTCCTGCAACAACATTACCTTTATCATCTCTTTTGCTTCCTGGGACGATTACAGAGCTAGGAATACGGTAAATTAGGCCGTTTGGAGATTCAAATCTAGTGTTTTTTAATAATCTTTGCTCAGTCTCTTCGTATTCGTTGTAGATAGTGATTTTACCTTTTGCTTTTTCTGTAACTTTTTCTTCACCTGTAGCTTTTATTGAAACTGTCTTTTCAGAAGTTATTTCAACAGTGTTGTAAGGAATGTTTTCAACGGACACATTTGAACTTTGAGATAATTCTTTTGCATAGACATAAACTTTTGCACCACTTCTAGAAATAAATATTCCCACAATAGCTAGAATCAAAATAGTAGATAAAACTAAAAATGTTTTTTTACTTCCACCGCGTTTTCTCGAACCAATTTCTTTAAAGTGTCTTTTTGGTTCTTCCTCTTCTTCATCTTCTAAAACAGGTTCTTCATAAGTTTTTCTTATTTTAAAAACCTCTTCAGCTACTTTTTTTGGTTCCTCTCTTCTCTCTATCGAAATGGTGTGCGGTTGAGGTTGTGCTTGTGGCTGTGACTGTCTTTGTTTCCCGTCTGGAATAGGAATATCTCTAATACTTTTTCTTTTTTGTGGTGGAATAATATCTTGCATATTTTTTGATTAAGTTTCTTATTATTGTAACACCAATTAATGACTTAGATTAATTGAGTTAATTGTAATAAATATATCAGACTCTAAGCCGTCTTTATACACAACATCTTTATTGAAGTGTTTATTTTCGCAGTTCAATATCATCAAGTCTTTTTCATTACCAAAAAGATTATTTTTAAAGGTTGGATCAGAAAGAATTTGAACGAAGAGAGTGGATATTTTTGAGTCTGCTGTAAGGAAAACTCTTGGTGGAATACTAATATTTTCTTTATCAATAATTTCAGAGATTACAAGATTGACCCATTTTTTCTTTTGTTCACTCAAACCAGACTCAATTTCAGGATTACATTTATTTTGCATATCACCTCGAAGTAACATATTTATTTCAGACTCCACAATCTGAGGATTGATAGAGCACTTTGTGGCAATTTCTGTAATAAATTTTTGAGAACCAAGCTCAAAGAATTTTCTGTATTTTAAAGCGCTATTTTCAACAATAAATATGTCTGTATATCTTTCTCCGATATCGATAGAGACGTAATTGCTTACATTTAGAAAAGTGTCTCTCATCGCATTGAATTTATTTAAAGTGTAAGTTTTAAAATTTACTTTTGAAATATTTAAATTTTTCTTTATATTTGCTTCAATATCTTCAATTATTTTCTTTTCAATAAAACTCGCATAAAAAGATACATCTATTTTTTTAACTTTTTTGTTGAATGGATTTTGCAATGAATATCCGTTTATCATTACATTTGTTACATCTTTTTCTAAAATAATTTTATTTTCTTTTTCAGCTTGGATTATCTCTGAATGTTTTTCTACAGCTTTGTTAAATTGCTCTTTTGTTAAAATAAAAGATTCTTCTTTATCAATAATTAGATCTTTTATATAAGAATCATAAAAAGGAGCGCTCAATACAACATCCACCGCATCAATTTTGGCTGATTTTAAGTTTTGCGATAATTGAACTAATCCTTCTGAAATAATTCTTTTAACACCTATATCTATGGAGTTTAAATAGTCGTCTTTTTGGATCGTTTCTTTGATTAAAAAAACAATTTTCTTTTTAGGAGCTGACACGTCTACAAGCGCAAAAGAAATAACCAAACCTCTTAAGCTAATTAATAAATTAAAATTTGAATTTATTTTTTTTAAACCTCCGAACATTGAGATTTATTATACAACAAATTTTATTCTAGAGTTGCTTTTATCCTACGAACACCTGCGCTTGAAGCTTCTTCTTTTACAATTTTAAATTTTCCTAGATTTTCAATATTTTCAACATGAGGTCCTCCACAAAATTCTCTACTTGTAGGATTGTTTTCATCACCAATTGTATAAACAGAAACTATGTCTCCGTATTTTTCTCCAAACAATCCAATTGCATTTAATTTTCTGGCATCTTCAAGAGGCATTTCTTGTCTAACAACGTCTAACTTTTCTTGGATTTTTTGATTAACAAAATTTTCAACTTCGGAAATTTGTTCTGGAGTCATTTTTTCATTGTGAGAAAAATCGAAACGAAGTCTTTCTGACGTTATATTACTTCCTTTTTGCCCTACGTGTTCACCTAGAACTTTTCTCAATCCGGCATTTAAAAGATGTGTAGCTGTGTGATATTTAGTTTCCATTTCCCCACTTCCAGCAAGACCTCCTTTAAACTTTCCTGCAGATGCAGTTCGAGAAGAAAATTGATGTTCTTGCATTGATTTAGCGAAACCTTCTTCATCAATTTGAATATTTTTTTCTTTTGCTAATTCTTTTGTGAGTTCAAAAGGAAATCCATATGTTGAGAATAATTTAAATGCATCTTCACCACTTAAATTTCCATCTGCTGTAATTTTTGTAAAATGTTTTATTCCATCAGAAAGAGTTTTTCTAAATTTATTTTCTTCTTCATCAATAACTCCCTCAATGAATTCTTGTTTCGCTCTAATATTTATATAAATACCTTCATATATTGAAGCCACTTCCTCAACAAGACTTGAAAGTGAACTTGCTGGCATACCTAGATTGTCTGATCTTCTGATCGCTCTTCGCAAAAGTCTTCTTAAAATATAACCTTGGTCTGTATTTGAAGGTAAAATCCCATCAGAAATCATTATTACGGCTGTTCTAACATGATCAGCAATGATTCTTTCACTCAAAACATCCTCTTTGTTGGAAAGAGATTTTATTTTTGAAATTATTGATGAAAATAAATCTGTGTCGTATGCATTTTGTTTTCCTTGAACAATAGCTGTGATTCTTTCAAAACCAGCTCCCATGTCTACGTTTTGTTTTGCTAGTTTTCCAACAACTTTTCCATTTTCCTTTTTATATTCCATGAAAACATTGTTCACGATTTCAACAACTTTTTGACTTTCATTTGCTTCATCAAATTCTTCTGCAGAAATATCTCCTAAACCATTTTCTGTTCTGTCATAGAAAAGTTCTGAGTCTGGTCCGCAAGGTCCATTATCTCCAGGACTCCACCAATTGTCTTTAACACCTAAAAAGAAAATTCTGTTTTCAGGAATTCCTAATGATTTCCAAATTTCAGCGGAGTCTGTATCACGAGGAGCATCTTCATTTCCTTCAAAACAAGTTACATAAAGTCTTTTTACATCTAAACCAAGACCTTCTTCTGATGAAGTTATAAAATCAAAAGTTTGTGCTATGGCTTCTTTTTTAAAATAATCCCCAAGTGACCAATATCCCATCATTTCAAAAAAAGTATGATGAGTATTATCTCCAACTTCCTCAATATCAACCGTTCTGATGCATTTTTGAAGGTTTGCAAGCCTTGTGCCAGCAGGATGCTGTTCACCTGTTAGATATGGGACCAAAGGTTGCATCCCAGCTGTTGTGAAAAGCACAGAAGGATCATTTTCAGGGACAACAGAAGACGAAGGGATTATTGTGTGCCCTCTTTTTTCAAGAAAATTTTGGAATTTGTGACGGATTTCTTTTGAAGTCATTTTAGTATTGAAAGGTTACAACAGATTACTCTGGCATGCAAAGGGTCTCAATATTTTCCAAAATATCATTTATTTTTTCATCAGAAACCCCAACTTCTTTCAATGCTGAGCTTTTATTTTTTAAAGACATACAATTTACAATTCCCTTTTTAAGTAAATCCTGCTGATTCTTTTTTGTTAATGTTGGAATACAAGTCATGGGATGCATTTGTGTCTCTTCTATCAAATCAAATAGATTGTCTTTTGATGGATAATCCCAACTTATCATTTCAAATGTTCCTACACACTGAACATATTTTTTAGCGTTGGTTGTAAACTTTGTATTTGTAATAAGCATTGCCCTCCCAATCTTTCGATTTTTACCTGCAATTTTAAAATTTTCTGATTTTAAATCATCAAATCTAGCTTTTACATAAAGTGCTACTTTTGTATCACTTTTTGCATTTATTTCATTATGAAATTTTATTTCTGCGACAATCAATTCTTTGTCATTCCATGCAACCATATCAACTTCATGTTCTAAGCATTTTCCTTGTAACATTTGACCAGTTCTTGTTTCATATCCTTTTGCTTTGAATATTTCAGCAATATATTTTTCAAAAGGAAAACCTGTTGGACCAAGATTTAAAACAGATCTACGAATTGAATATTTCATAGCAGTTCTTTTCGATCTATTATTTAATAAATCAAAAGCTCTGTCGTATATCTGAGAAGTTGTCATGTTCTCTCTAATTTCTTTATTTATTTTTTCAACAATATCTTCAGCAATAGTTTTACTTGCACGAGCTCTGAGTAGTGAACCTAATAATTTGTTTGAATCAAACAACTCTTTCGTTCCGTCAGATTTTACAATTTGGGGCTGCATTATCCTTTGTTAAAAATATTAATTGAATTAATATCTAAATCAGCATCTACTTCAAATGTATTCAAATTTATTGGTTCTCCATTTAAAAATCCAACAAACAATAAATCTTTATTTCCTTGAAATTCTGTATAGAAGTTTGCATCAACTATTTTCTCTTCACACACACCTCCTGAGTTTGTAGTTGTAAAACGCAATTCTGCAACATCACCCGGATTTACTTGTAAATCTACTTTATAGCAAGGACTTGGAACTGCAATTACACCTGCAAAAATATGTTTACCATCTTTATATTGATGTTTAACATCAATAGTTTTATCAAACAAAGACTGTTCTGTTTCGGATTCTTTTTCTGTATTTGGAGATTCTGTTTTATTTGCTTTTAAAATTACTAAACCAATTATTATTAAAACTAATACCACTGACACTATGGTCCAAA
>JAGOTN010000040.1 GCA_018061745.1 Minisyncoccota bacterium | reverse complement strand
ACTTCGTAAATTTCCCACAGATAAAATTTTGTAATATTTTTATCTGCAAAAAAATTTTCCTCTGACTGAGTCTTGCCTTTAACTGTTTCAAAGTCTTCAGCAAAACAAAAAGTAGAGAATAACAGAGCCGTCAAAACAAACTTAATTTTCATTCTTTAACGAACTTGAATTGCAAATAACTATACAAGATTTTAAATAAATGTCAACGTGATGACTTAAATTCTAGTCTGAAATTAAATTATTCTTATCTAGTTTGAATTTGGACAAGCACTAGCTTTTGGAACAAGACGAACTTCTAAAGTAACTCTTTGATTTGGATCGCTTGGATTATGAAAATCTTCATCCAAAAGATGTCCCATTCCTAAAGCTCTCCACATTCCCATTGAAGCATCCCATCTACCTGAATTTCCTGGCCCACGATCTTCTATTCTTACATTTGATACAGTGTGTTTATTTCCACCTGGATCAACCCAAGAAATTTCAGCTGTGTAATCTGCTAGTGTTTTATTTACGTCTTCATTTATCTCTGCATTAGTTTTTTTATCTGCAGCAAAACATTTTTCAATATTTGGAAGTTGTAAACTTCCTTCCGTGTCTTTATTTATACCAGGCATAGGCCAAGCTGTGTAAATATCATCATCTGGCAAACTTCTTAAATGATTCCCTGCAACACCTCCTGTAGAGCCCGGTCCAGTCAAAGGTATATTAGTATCTTTTGCTCCACCAAAACCTGTAATAATAACGAACACACTGGTGGGTTTTAAAACCTCTTCTTCTTCAGCTGTTGGATTGTCTGAACACAGACAAGATTCTGGTCGGTCTTCATAAAAACAAGTAGCATTATCTTCATTTGCCGTATAATCATAATTTACAGCCCTAGGATCCATGCATCCCAAAATAGTATATACACAACTTCCATCATCGACAGTGGCTGTAGAATTAAAATTTTTAGCAGTAAGACCCATACAGCCAGGAGTATCTCTTACTCTATTTGCTTCTTCAATCATGATTAAAATTTGTCCCAACTGAGTAATTTGATTTTCATAAATAGAAACATTTGTATTTTCAACATCAATTTCTTTTTGCTTTTTATTTACATTTTCATCAGCTGCCGCAGTTAGTTTTTTTGCAGTTGATAAATTCGTATTTAAAGTAGTAAGTATTTTTTTAGCAGAAGCTAAATCTGTTTTATATCCATCAATTGGTTTTTTTATAGCAACAGCTCTATTTAAACAAGTTGTTTTTAATACACCCTTCAATCTATTACATTGTTGAATTTGATTATTGTATTGATTTGTAATTATTGCTATTTGATTTTCTATACCCGAAATTTTATTTCTCTGCGCTTGGGTTTGATTAAGTAATAAATTATCTTTTTGTCTTAATGTTTGAGCAGTAGTTGATAATGCACTTTTCTCTGCAATCAAGTTCTGTATTTTTGTGCGTAAAGGTTGCATCGCAACAATAATTGCTGATTTTTCTGTATTTATATTTCGATTTAAATCTTCTCGTTCAGACAGACTCATTGAGCGAAGTCTTTGTTCATCATTATATGAAGACAAAATTTGATTTACCGAAGAAAGAGAAGAAAGAGAAAGTGGTCCGATAGTTATTTTTTCATGAAAAAGAAATCCAATTGCTAAAGAAATAACTAAGATTGGTAATATCAAAGATTTTTTATTTTTATTAAACATAAATATATTATTACACAAAAAACTACAACGCTTTCCAGATATTTCTATCCCCTTGCCCAAGTGCCCACAAAGAAAATCCTCGCAGACCTTTTTCTTTAACAATTTCTTTTTTAGCTTCTACTCCTTTTACAGAATCACACCAAATAACATTTTCAACATCATCTTTTGTAAATCTATAGGCTTCGGCACCTAAAACAACATCGTATGTTTTTGATTTATTTTTTCCTTTTTTATAATGCTTCGCAGCCAATTCATAAGTTGTGCTTCCGATTCTGTTTCCGTTTTGCCAATGCCAACAATAAAGAGGCACTCCTAGGGATAATTTTTCTGCAGGAGCTTGAGTCAAAATATAATCCAGAGTTCTATTTACATAAGGAAGAGATGCAACCGGCCCAACAGAATAGGGTTCATCGTAAGTCATCAAAGATAAGAAGTCAGAATTTTTTGCTAGTTCTTTATAATCATAAGCACCACTCCAATCTTGATTTGTGCTTTCTTTATCATAATCATGATCACGCACAACAACAGCTACGCTAAATTTTAAATTCTCAGCTTTCAATTTTTCATTAGTTTTTTTAACAAAAGCGGTGTACATATCTCTATCTAAATGATTTATATTTTCAAAATCAAATTGCCAACCAATAAACTTATTCTTCTTCGCTTCTGTAAGCATGAAATTAATAATTTCATCTTGTGCGTTTTGATCTAAAAGAATATTAGACATCAGAACTTTACTAAAATTTTTTTGAACCAAAAGAGGCATTGTATTTGCCTTCTTTTTTTTCGCTTCTTTTAAAATTTTAGTATCTTTTGGTTTTTTAATCACCAAATCATCCCCCACTGTGTATATCTGTGGAGCCAAAATATCTACCTTGCTAGAATTTTTTTTAAAATCAGATAAACCATTTACATTTTTGAAATAATAAAAAATATTTTCCTGATTTTTAGTTTCAGTTGTCAAAGCAAAAGTTTTTTCTGGAGCAAAAACAACAACCAAAATTAAAATAGAAAGTATTTTTAGGAAATTTACTTTAGAAATGTTTTTCATTTGAGTTTCATTATAACATTTTATAGTTGATTCTTATATCATTATGAAAATAAGTGTGTTAGTCTTTACGGACCTCGACTCTCAAGTCGAGTCTTTATCATTTAACTAAAAAATCATGGACGAAAATAACATGAGCACAACAGCAGACGATACAGCAGTTGTTGCAGATGATGCAGCAGTTGTAGCCGATGAAGTTGTAGTAGATGCAGATGCTGAAGCAGCAGTTGCATCTGAAACTGACGGAGAATAGTCAGAAGTTAGAGTAGGTATAAGACTCAGAGAGGAGCTACCTTTTGTAATTTAACAAAAATATCGCCAGAAATGGCGATATTTTTGTTTGAAACCCTTGCTATACATATATAAAAGTGCTAAAGTATGCAACATTCTAATAAATAATTTAATTTGAAAAAAGGTAAAAGAAAACAAGCAGAAGAATTGCCACACGCAAACATAAACGGGCAGATTAGAGCAAAAGAGCTCCGTGTTATTGGCGCAAATGGTGAGAACTATGGGATTATAAGCACAAGAGAAGCTTTAGACCATGCGAAAGAGGCTGAAATGGATCTTATAGAGATATCCCCAAATGCCGTTCCACCAGTTGCAAAGATAATGGATTATGGTAAGTTTCAATACGACCAAAAGAAGAAAATTAAGGTCCAAAAGGCTAAAGCCCATAATGTAGAAGTGAAAGGAATTCAGGTGAAAGTTGGTACAGATGAGAATGATCTGAACATTAAAGCCAAAAAGGCATCCGACTGGTTGAACGAAGGGCATCGAGTAAAAGTCGAGCTATTCCTTCCAGGAAGAAGTCGCTTCTTAGAAGAAGCATTCCTCCACGAACGCATTGGACGAATTTTAAAACTTATTACGGTCGAATATAAAGTAGCCGACAGTATAAAAAAGGCTCCTAAAGGACTGACCATGATGATAGAGAAAGCAAAAAATTAATTTTATGAAAACAAATAAATCATTTCAAAAAAGAATTAAATTGACTCGAACAGGTAAGCTTGTTACTCGTCGAAAGGGTCAAAACCATTACAACGCCAAAGACCGTGGTGTTACTACTATCGCAAAAAGACGAACATCTACTGATACTGTAAGTATCAGCAACAAAAACAAAAGTCGATTTTTGATTAACGTTAATACTAAATAACATGTCACGAGTAAAACGAGGAACAACTTCAGTAAAAAGACGAAAGAATGTTTTAGCAAAAACAAAGGGTTTTAGACATGGACGAAAATCTAAAGAAACAATGGCACGAACAGCTATTAGAAAAGCTGGACAACACTCCCTACAAGACAGACGAAAGAAAAAAGGAGTATTCCGAGCTACTTGGATTATCCGAATGAACGCTGCTCTTACAGGTAAAGGTGAATCATACAGTCGATTTATCAAAAAACTTTCTGATAAAAAGATTCTTGTAAACCGAAAAATGCTTTCTCAAATCGCGAGAGATCATACTACTGCTTTTGAAAGGATTGTAGATCAAGTTAAATAAAAGAAAACACCAGTAATTTTGTCTCCTCGTCAACGTCTTCGGCCTTACGGTCTGCAGATGTTTCCTCAGAGACAAAATTACTGGTGTTTTTTATTTATATTA
>JAGOTN010000010.1:12238-16890 GCA_018061745.1 Minisyncoccota bacterium | reverse complement strand
GAGGTTTTGTTCAAAGATTTTTGAAAGAAGCATTAAAAGAAAAATGTGATTGGGTTGTTTTGGAAATGACATCTGAAGCTTCAAAACAATTCCGTCATAAATTTGTTTATTTAGATTCTTTTATTTTCACAAACCTTCAACCAGAACACATTGAATCTCATGGTTCATTTGAAAAATATAAACAAGCAAAAATAACGCTCGCTGAAGATTTAAACAAAAAACCTCATTCTATTTTGATAGTTAACGGAGAAGATAAAAGCTCAAAAGATTTTCTGGAAAACATTGAAGCTTCAAAGAAAATTTCATATTCACTAGAATCATACAGACCATTCAAAACGGAAAATGGAATCGAAATGCGATACAAAAACAGCACTCTTTATTCAAAACTTATCGGAGAATTCAACGCAAACAATATTGTTAGTGCAATAACTTTTGCAGAATCAATCGGCATCAACGAACATATGATAAAAGCAGGAATTGAAAACGTTGAAGTTATTCCAGGACGAGCAGAAAAAATAATTTCAGCGGAAAAATTTGAAGTCTATGTCGACTACGCACATACTCCAGATTCTCTTATCGCGCTTTACTCTTCTTTTCCAACTAAAAGCAAAGTTTGTGTTCTGGGAAACACTGGAGGAGGAAGAGACACTTGGAAAAGACCAGCGATGGCGGAGATTGCGGAAAAATTTTGTGACAACATAATTCTGACAAACGAAGACCCTTATGATGAAGATCCTAGAAAAATTGTTAATGAAATGAACGATGCAATTGTAGAGAAAGATGCAGAAATAATTATGGACAGAAGAATGGCAATAAGAAAAGCTATGGATATCGCTTCTAAAAAAGAAAGTGCTGTTGTATTAATCACAGGAAAAGGAACAGATCCATACATCATGGGTGCAAACGGAACAAAAGAAAAATGGCTAGACGCCGATGTTGTTCGAGAAGAATTCGCAAAGCTTAAATAAGCGACTGCAAAAAATCCCTTGTTTGTTGATCTAGCTTCCCTGTTTTATTTAAATCATACTTCTCTTGAAAATTCTTCAGTGCGGTTTCCGTGCACTTTCCATAACTTCCAGTAATCGGACAATCTTTGTAATTATTCATCGGCGGATACATCTCGTGAATTCTCAAGAAAATTTGTAAAGCAAAAACATCTAGATTGTTTTTCTCCTTCCCTGTCAGATCCGCTCCCCAATAATGTGGCAAAACCGTTGTCTGTTTTTTATCATCAGAAAAATCTTTTTCAAAAAATGTTTTCATGCCGAAATATGTTTGATACGCCAACTCCTTCAAAGCAACACTCCTTAAAGATTCATCTACAAATTGAGGCTCGTACAAATATCCATATTCAACCAACAAAGCCACTGAATCCACCGAGTTAAATGCCCCAACAGCGACCAACTCACTATCTTGAATTATTCCAGCCTGTTCAACAGGATTTGTTGAAGGAGAAAAAACTTTTGTTAACCGACCAAAAATATCTTCTGCCAAATCCATGCTGGCAGAACCGTTTGAAAATTGTGAAGCTGGAACATAAATAGATATTCCCGAAAATTTTCCTTCTTTTGTTTTAGATCTCACAGGATCATCATTGAAATGAACATGCAAAACAATGTCAAAATCTTCTTCATTTGCATATCTATTAATTCCATACAAAACATCTACAACCTCTTCTGGAGCAGAGTTGTGTGCGACATATTGTTCCAATTGAATTTCTCCAGACTCGATTAGATCATTTGTAGTTTGTTTTTTTGAATCTTTAAATTCTTCAATTTCTTTTTTCTCTTCTTCTAAATATTTTTCAATATGCTCATTATAGCCATTTTCATCTGACGCTAAAAAAACTCTAAAATTTTTATCTACCAACAAAAATTGATAAAGATTTTTCGCCAACTCTCTATTTAAATCAACTTCTCTTAAACCATTAAAAAGAGCACCGTTATGAACATCATCGTGCCCTGGAACAATCAAAACTTTAATTCTGTTTGAAACGTGATTACGTCCATTTGAAAATCTGTCATAACGATTTTTTAAATCTTCTATATTCACAGCGTCACTAACAGAAGCCGTTTGTGTAAAAGGATCTTTTTCAACAAAATAAATCACTGAAGGCACAGCTAATAAAATAAATAAAATGAAAATGAAAAAACTATCAATACTTCTCATGTCTTTTATAATACCTTGCCACAATAGAAGCTTCAATTTAGACTGCTTCATATGCCAGAATTACCCGAGGTACACACAACGTCTGAAGACCTTCGCCCAAGAATTGTTGGGCGAGAAATTGTTGATATTTGGAGCGGGTACGATTCTCCTTACAGATATGGAAAAAACGAAATTAAAGATCCTAAGTTTTTTAAGAAATTTCGGACTGATTTAATTGGTTCAAAAATAAAAAATACAGGGCGCGTTGGAAAAAATGTCTTAATTCATACAAACAAAGACCAAACGATTCTTGTTCACATGAAAATGACAGGACATCTTCTTCATGGAAAATATGCGTATGACAAAAAGAAAAAAGAATGGTTAGCGACAGAAGAAGGACCTCTTCGAGACGATCCTTGGAATGGACACATTCGATTTTTAATCACGCTTGATGATGGAAATTTTATTGCACTTTCTGACACAAGAAAATTTGCAAAAATAACTTTATTTAAAACTTCAGAAATGAATGAGCACCCGGATGTAAAAATTTTAGGCCCCAACCCTATCGCAGATGATTTCACTTTTAAAATTTTTCAAGACAGAATTACCCGAAGAAAAACTTGGAAGATAAAACAGGCCCTTCTTGATCAAGAATTAATAGCAGGTATTGGAAATATTTATTCTGACGAATCTTTGTGGATGGCAAAAATTCACCCAAAAACTCTCGTTCACAAACTAGATAAAATTTCTCTAAAGAATTTATACAAAGCGATTAGAGAAGTTCTAAAAAAAGGAATTGATTTTGGTGGAGATTCAATGCAAGACTATCGCACACCGTCAGGAGAAAAAGGTCGTTTCCAACTAGAACACCAAGTTTATCAAAGAAAAAATAAAGATTGCTTAAGAAAAAACTGCAAAGATAAAATCGCACGAATGACAGTCGGAGGAAGAGGAACTCACTATTGTCCTACCTGCCAAACAGAAACACAAAACTAAATCTCCAAAATCCTAAAAATAAAAATTCCAAAAGCTACAGAAACATTTAGAGATTCTTTTTCTCCCAACATTGGAATCTCCCCCACGACATCACACAATTCCAAAATTTCTTTTGAAACACCATCAACTTCATTTCCTAAAACCACCACACGTTTTTCTGACGGAAACTTTTCGTTCAATTCTTTATAATCAACAGATTTCGGAGATTGCTCCAAAGCCACAATTTGAAAACCATCTTCTTTCATTTCTTTCAAAAAATCCAACACATTTTTCCCGCCCTCTTCCAACACTTCCCAACTCACAGAATCCTCCGCACCTAAAGAACTTTTAGCAACATCACTTCTCTTTCTCCCAAACCGGTCAATCGGCGAAGGAGTGATCCCAGAGAAGAAAACTTTATCAATTCCAGCTGCATCACAGGTGCGCAAAATCGCCCCCACATTTTGAGTGCTTCTTATATCGTGCAAAACTACATATGTTTCTCTGACTTGTTTCATATTAATAATCACTCTATACTAAATTCATGTTAAATACATTCCCAGAATTATTGAATTACGCAATCCTAGGCCCAACACTTTTGCGCCTAGTTTTAGCTTTCGTTTTAATTAGTGTTGGAATAGAGATGCTACGACCAACAAAAAGAGCTCTATTTGCAGTATATTTTTCAACAAAAGAATACCCTCTTGCAAACTTCCTACCTTGGAAGTTTGGTATCGCAGAAATAATTTTAGGGGTTTTCTTCCTTTTTGGCTTCTTCACTCAAGTTGCATCTCTAATAGCAATTTACATTTTATTCGCACTTTTCTATATAGAAAACCGAGCAGAGAGGATTTTACCCAACACTTCAGCCTTTTATCTAGTGATGATAGTAATCGCGCTTTCACTCTTATTTACAGGTGCTGGGGCTTTTGCAGTTGATTTACCTCTTTAAACATTGTATTCTTTCACAACCCGTCCATAGCTCAGATGGTAGAGCACCCGCCTTTTAAGCGGAGGGTCGTAGGTTCGATTCCTACTGGACGGACAAGATAGGTTCTATAAGAAAATTTCCAGCAAATTCTTTATAGGACTCAAATATAAAATTACCTTCTAAATCAAAGGATTTTATTTTTTCAGGTGAAGGACTACTTCCTTTTATATAGTGATAAGCGGCAAATTCCTCTGGGTTTTCATCAATTCCAACTTCACTCATTTTGTCTTGTAAAAATTTTGAAAATTCCAAGCCAGGACTTAATCCCTTAGGAGCTTCAGATCCAACTGGTATTGAATCCAACGCATCAAAAGCCCTATCTGTCAGTTCTTCTTTTATTTTTTCTATCTCATCAAAATTAGCTTGATCGGAAGGAGAAACTTCATATTTTTTTATTGGAGTAAAACTTTCCATAAAAATATTTTAGCATTTTAAATACTCAAAACCCAACGCTCCAAAGCTATTTCAAAATTATGTATTCCCCTTCTAGAATCATGAGATACCGCCAATAAATCGTTAGTTAATTTTTCTAATTCTT
>JAGOTN010000010.1:3290-12138 GCA_018061745.1 Minisyncoccota bacterium | reverse complement strand
CATAAAAATATTTTAGCATTTTAAATACTCAAAACCCAACGCTCCAAAGCTATTTCAAAATTATGTATTCCCCTTCTAGAATCATGAGATACCGCCAATAAATCGTTAGTTAATTTTTCTAATTCTTCTTCTGAATATTTCTTTGCGCCGATTTTTGCTTTATTAAAAGGAAAAGGTTTCATATCAACTTCGCCTGCTGTTTTATATTTTTGAGCAAGCATCATACTTTTCATTTGCCAAAAAAGTGTTCCGTGAAGTTCTTGTGGTTCAGAAAAATTTAAAGCGTCTATGTAGTTCATCCAAAGTTTTTGTTTATTTCTTTCACAAAGAGCATCCGCCAAAACAAAAGAGTTAAATTTTGGTTTTTCAACCTTCTTTGCTTCTTCAAATTTTTGAACCTTAGCAGCGTGCTTTTGTATTTCTTCTAAAGAATTCTCATCGACCTCTTGATCAACCCAAATAAAAATATTTTCCGAGCTTGCTAATTCCGGCAAAAAAGAAATTACAGACTCCGAAGTTTCGGTTTTCTCAAATAAATGTCGAAACTCAACAATATATCTTTGAGAAAAAAGCCCTTGTCCGTGAAGAAGTCCTTTTATTTCGTTTTCTTCCCAGTTTTGTCCATCAATTTTAAACCGTGCAGCATCTGGCTGTTTTGCAATTAAAGAATCCACCATGCTTCTGGCTTTTTCTGCGGCTTTTGGAATGTCGCCGTACAAGAAATACAACATGTGTTTATTTTAACAAAATAAAATGATTTTTAGGTAAAAACTTGACAAGGCCATTATGGCATTATATTATCCAAAAAGTTTCCTTCGTAGTTTCGACGGAATAGCACCTTAAACAAACCTATATTACCCACTAATGAAAAAACTAATTGTAACACTAGCTGTCACTTTCTTTGTGTCATCAGCACTACTGGCACAAACCCCAGAAAAGAGCGCAATCGAGCTCAAGGCAGAAATAGCCGCCCTTCAGTCAAAGCTCAATGATCAGAGCAACCTGGAACAACAGTTTCCTAATCAATTCATAGGATTCGGAAAGGAACTTGGAACAGCTCTCAACGGCTTTGTGGAAGCAATGGACGGTGGAATGCAGGTGACTACTACTCGGGTTAATGAGTTTGCACAAACTGACGTTGGTCGGTATGCAATCATCGCAATCGCATGGAAAATCTTCGCGGATGACATCATTTCCATCGGTGGAAGTGCATTCAACAAAACCACAGGATTCATTTTACTCTTTGTGTTTTGTTGGCTCCTCAAAAGTACAATTGAGGTACTTTGCTGGGGTCGTATGATTGTCGTTAAACAAGAAGGCCCTTGGTATTCTCGGAAATTAACAAAAGAGCGTAGCGTGGCTCTCTACAAAGACGGGAGGGGAGATGATGAAGTCAAAGTAACTGCGATGGTTGTTCAAATCATTGCTCTTATTTGTCTTTTCGTTGCAGCGTGTGTCGGACTGACACATTGAGTTATTTCAATCAAACCAGCCGACTTGCGCACGACCTTCGGGTACGGCGCTTTTTATTTACAATCCTTTCATCTCCCCCCAACTCTTCCCCACAGAACCCTCAACAATAATAGGCACGCCTTTCTTTTGTTCTTCGGTTAGAACATTTTCCATGATCTTTTTTATCTCAGGAGCGATTTTTTCTATTTCATCTTCATCAATTTCAAAAATAAGTTCATCGTGAATCTGCAGAAGTAAATCAATCTTGCCTCGCATCTTATGCGCATCAATCCATTTTGAAACAGCCACCATCGCAAGCTTAACAATGTCAGCAAGAGTTCCTTGGATAGGCGCATTGATTGCCATCCTTTCTGCTTGCGAACGAATAAAAGGAAGTGAAGATTTAATTCCTTCAAAATATCGTCGTCGCCCAAAGAGAGTTTCTGTATAACCTGTAATTCTTGCATTAGCTTTTGTTTCTTCCAAATAATTGGCAAGAGTTGTGAATGTTTCAAAATAATCATCATAAAACTTTTGTGCTTCTTTTCTGTCGGTCTTTAAATTTTTCTGCAAAGCAACAACTCCCATTCCATAAAGAATTCCGAAGTTGATTGTTTTTGCTTTCACTCTCATTAGTTTTGTAATTTCATTTTCTGGAACTTCAAAAACAAGAGAAGCGACACTTGAGTGAATATCTTTTCCAGAACGAAATGATTCCAAAAGTTTTTCATCACCAGAAAAAATCGCAGCAAGACGAAGTTCCATTTGAGAATAATCGAAAGCTAAAAATCTTCTTCCTTTTGGAGCAACAAAAGCTGTTCTGATTCTTCTTCCGTTATCAGTTTTTATTGGAATGTTTTGAATATTAGGATCTTGTGAAGACATTCGACCTGTCGTTGTACCGGTCTGAACAAACCTAGGGTGCAGTCGTCCGTCTTTTGCGATCATGTCTGGAATTTTATCAATGTATGTAGAAACAAGCTTTGAAAGCTCTCGATAATCCATAATCAAATCAATAATCGGATGAGTTCCTAAAAGCTTTTGAAGTACTTCTTCTTTTGTTGAATACGCACCTGTAGAAGTTTTTCGCATCCCTTGATATTTCAATTCCATTTTCACAAACAAAATATCCGCCATTTGTTTTGGAGAGTTGATATTAAATTCTTCTCCTGCCAGTTTATAAATTTCTTTTTCTAAAATATTTAATTTATTGTGATACTCCTTTGAAAGCACCTTTAATGTTGCAGGCAAAACTGTAATTCCCTTTTCTTCCATCTTCTTCGCAATTTCAATTATTGGTTTTTCAATATTTTCAAAAACAAACTCCATTTTATTTTTGTAAATTTCTTCAATTATTTTTTTGTGAGCCTGTTCAAAATTTTCTGTATGAGCAAAATGCAAAACATCTTGAAGAGATGGATTTGTTAGACTTGAATTTAAAAGCCAAATTCCGATTTTTGCTTCTTCCAAAAGTTTTTCATCCACATCTTGTTGTTCTTTTGTTTTTTCTTCTTCACCAACAATACCGGCACCATTGTTAAATAAATTGTTAAACCTATCAGCAAGTGTACGAAACTCTAATTCATTAAATAATTTTTGAACTTTTTGAACAGGAACATTTTCCATCCAACTTTCTTTTGATAATTCAATTATCACTGGAGCATCGCGACGAATCGTTGCCAGCATCTTACTAAATTCAGCTTCTTCTTTATGTTCTTTCAAAAGCTTAATTATTCTTGGTGTGATTTTTGCTTCTTTAAATTTTGGAGAATCTTTTTCTAAAGCTTTGTACATTTTTTCAATTGTTCCAAAAGTTTGCAAAAGAGTTGTGGCAGTTTTTTCTCCAATTCCAGGAATTCCAATAATGTTGTCGGAAGGATCTCCTCTTAAACCCTTGAAATCAACCATCTGATTTGGCTTAAAATTAAATCTTTCAATCACAGCGTCTTCATCGTATAAAACAGTATCTTTGATTCCTTTTCTTAAAGTGAAAACTTTAACTTGTTTTTTGTTCACAAGTTGCAAAGTGTCCATATCTCCCGAAGCAATAATAATTTCGTTGTTAGAATCTTTTTGAAGTTGCTCAACCGCTGTTCCGATAATATCGTCGGCTTCAAAACCCTCTGCTTCATAAATTGGAATTCCAAAAGCCTTAAAAATATCTCGTGCTCGTTTTAATTGTATCGAAAGATTTTCATCAAGCGCTTTTCGTCCCGATTTATAATCTGCATAAGCTTCGTGACGATATGTTGGTTTTGGTAAATCAAAAGCTGCAACCATAAAATCTGGTTTGAATTCATTTATAATCGCCATCAACATTGATGAAAGACCATACAGTGCCCCTGTTGGCTCGCCTTTTGATGAAGCAAAATCAGGAAGAGCATGATATGCACGGTGAATAATTGCGTGTGAATCAAATAAAATTATTTTTCTTTTTTTATCTTTAGACATTTTTAAAAATATTTATTTCTCTACTGTTTTCATCTGCGACCTCAAAAGTTATTGTTGTTCTCTCTTTTGGCAAAACCTCTTCAACTTTTTCTGGCCATTCCAATAAAATTAAATTTTCTGGATCATCGCAGATTTCTGAAAATTTTAAAATGTTTAATTCATTTGGATCTTCGATTCGATATGCATCAATGTGAATTAAATTTTTAAATTGTCCAAAAGAAATTGAATATTTTTTCATCAGAACAAAAGTTGGACTTGTGATGGTTTCTTCAACATTTAAAAGTTTTGCAATTTGTTGTGTGAAAGTAGTTTTACCCGCTCCAAGATTCCCCGAAAGACAAATAAGTAATGCCTGGTTTTGATTTGTAGGATTTTCAGATAAATCCTTTAAAAAGTTTGATGCAAACTCCGGAAGTTGTTCAAGTGAGATTTTCATAATATGCCTAGCATAGCAAAAATAAGCCTATAAAACACTTCAAAATAAAAGGAAAATAATTATAAAAAGAAAAAAGGCGCGCTCCAGGATTGCTTCACAATCCGTTCGCGCGCCCACTGACAGAGGACTATCTGCCGTATTGGAGAGCCATGTCCCTAGCCCACTGATTAGGGTTTCCTCCACTCCGATAGTTAACCGGAGCGGAAGAGTTGTACTGGACGTTGTCTCCAAAGTTCACCCCTGGGTTTTGACCTTGGTTATAACCATTTCCGTAGTTATAACCTCCTCCAGAATAATTATTCCCGTAGTTGTGGGGTTGTTGGTAATTGCCACCACCACCTCCATAATTACCATAGTATTGTGGCCGTTGTTGATAACCACCACCCCCATACCCTCTCTGTTCAATACTTTCTCCAGTTTGAGGATTAGTAGTAGTAAATCCCTGAGAAACAATCTCTCCTGTCCGATCATTTCTTCTGGTGACTGCCCATCCTGTCTGAACCTGTTGTCCAGGAGGACAACTTCCGTTGTAAGCCGGAGCCTGCATGACGAACCGAGGAGCCGACGGACGAATCTGTTGAGGCTGAGCACAAGGTTGTTGATAAGCAACCTGCCGAGGTGGAGCTATTTGTTGAACCGGTTGTTGATAACAAACCGGAGGAGCTTGCCTTTGCACAGGAGCAGGATAATAATCCTCATACCGAGGAGTTGGAGGTTTGCAGCTACCCTGACAACGAGGCGTCTGTCTCGTAGCGCTACTTTGCGCAGCCAACATCGTGATGTTTGGTGCCGATTGAACCACATGAGTCACATTGTTGTTCACGACAGTTTGTCGTGCATCAACAGTGACCACGGAGCCAGGGCTCCTCTTCAAAGAGACTTTGACATTGGGACCTTTGGTCACGTTATTGTTAGAAACCTTGGAGGTCTGCGTACGATTGTTGTTGTTCTTGAAGATGGGACCACTTGGTCCCGCTTCGCAAACTTGGTTGAACATAAAGGTGATTGCAGCGATAAAAATCGCTACCCGACTGGTAATGTAATGAGCTTTCATCAGCCCTTAATATAACAATAAAAATGTATTTTGTCAAACGAAAAAGCGGGCAGACCTAAGTCTGCCCGCTAACACACCGCTTAAAACTAAACCTCTTTGACGCTTGCCGTCTCAAGAGATTCAAAAGATGACTCTTTGTACTGATTCATGGGCTCAATAACCCATTTCCAAGAAATGAAAACGGCAAGAAAGAAAACCACTGTGATCACCATCCCCATGATGAATCCCCCTTTCCTAGCGTCTTCAACCTCCTTTCCTTTTTTGATTCTTCTCAAAGTTTCATCGACATTTTCCATACACAACTTTCTTTTCATTTGGGCTCAAAAAACAAACAACAAACACTTTCAGCTTTCGATTTAACCACCAAAAAATATTCTGTCAACGTCTCCGTAAAAATAAAAATAATTTGAAAAAATATTATGTTAAAATTATTTCAATGATGGCTCAATTTGCAGATGAAGAATTACGAGATAATCGCGTGGCTGAACTTCGCCGAAGCGAAGAAGAAGATCTTGCAAAAATTCTTTCAAAAAAATATCAAATTCCCTATGCGGATCTTTCTCGTATCACAATAGATACGGACGGTTTGAGAATGATCGAAGAAGAAGAAGCTCGTTCTGCAAAAATTGCTGTTTTTGATTTAATTGGAAAAAGAGTTCGAGTGGCTGTACTTGCCCCAGGAAGAGAAGATACAAAAGCTGTTATAAAATCTCTTGAAGATAAAGGTTTTATTATTGAACCTTTTATGGTTTCAACTCAAAGTCTTGTGCGAGCTTGGGAAAGATATAAAGAAATTTCATACGCGAGCAATACAAAAGAAGGAATGCTTGAGATTTCAAGTAAAGACATTGAGAATTTTATAAATGCTGTTCATAAAATAGAAGACGTTAAGGCTCTTATAGAAGAAATTGTGCAAATGAAAAAAAGTTTCCGTATTTCTCGAATTGTGGAAATTATTATGGCGGGTGCAATCTCTCTTGGAGCTTCAGATGTTCACATCGAACCAGAAAAAGATTACATCCAAATTCGTTTTCGTTTAGATGGAGTTCTAATTGAAGTTACAAAACTAGACCCAGAAACTTATCACCTTCTTCTTTCTAGAATAAAACTTTTGTCTGGAATGAAACTAAACATCAAAGAAACGGCTCAAGATGGGCGTTTTAGTATCACTATTGGAGAAAGAGAAATTGAAATTCGTTCTTCTACCCTTCCAGGAAACTATGGAGAAAGTGTCGTGATGCGTCTACTTGACCCTGCTTCAATTCAAGTAAAACTCGAAGACCTTGGTGTGTCAGACAAACTGATGAAAATTTTTATGGATAACCTTGCCAGACCAAACGGAATGATTCTAAACACAGGTCCAACTGGTTCTGGAAAAACGACAACTCTTTATTCATTTATTAGATTAAAGAAAACTCCTGAAATAAAAATTATCACAATTGAAGACCCTATCGAATACCACCTTGATGGAATCGTTCAAACTCAAGTTGATAATGAAAAAGGATACGACTTCGCAACTGGTTTGAAAAAAACATTGCGACAAGATCCAGATGTAATCATGGTGGGAGAAATTCGAGATTTGGAAACTGCCGAGACAGCAGTGCATGCTGCGCTAACTGGTCACTTAGTTTTTTCAACTCTTCACACAAACAATGCTGCCGGAACTTTTACACGACTAATAGATCTTGGAGTTAATCCTAAAATTTTAACTTCAGCAATTAGTATGGCGATTGCACAAAGACTTGTGCGAAGACTTTGTGAATTTTGTCGAGAAGAATTCACACCTCAAGGAGAGGACTTGGCATTAATGAAGAGCGTGTATGAAAGTATTAAAGAAAAAGAAGTTGCATGGACAGACAAATCATTCAAAGCAAAAGTTGGTGGTTGCGAAAAATGTAATAACTCAGGATACAAAGGACGAATCGCCGTTTTCGAAGCGGTTTTGTCAGATCAAAAAGTTGAAGAAGCGTTGGAATCTAATCCAAGTGAAAGAGAAATAAAAGAATCTGCAGAACATCAAGGGATTATGGACATGGCTCAGGACGGAGTGACAAAAATTCTACAAGGACACACTGATCTAGATGAATTGAAACGAGTTGTAGATCTTTCTACAAGAAGTGGACTTGGCGATGCGAAAGATGGATGGGCTAATGAAGATAAAAGTTCTGAAAAAGAAGAAGTTTTTGATGCTTCAAAAATTGTGGAATAAAAAAAATACTTTGACTAGTTGTGATAAAATTTAAAACGGTTATATTCACTACAGGTTGTCCGTTTGAAAATGCAGATCTCTAAGCGAGCCATCGAACGGTGCCAATGGGAGACGAAAAATTAAGGATGACCCCAGCAAACGCGCGTTAAGCCCGTAACCAGGAATGTCCTTTACCACTCGCCTATAGACAATGTCTATCGCTTAGAGATCTGCCGTTTCAAAATATCATGTGTGCAGTTGTTGCATGTATAGTAACATATTTAAATAAAATGTCAACAAACATCTCTCAACCCTTAAATGAAGCTCCAGAAGAGACTTCTTTCCTAGACAAGGAGCTTCGTCCTGGTGTGTGGGGAGATTATGTTGGTCAACAGTCTATTAAAGACAATTTAAATGTACTTTTAGAGGCCGCTAGAGAACGAGGACACCCACCTGAACATATTTTATTTTACGGTCCTCCCGGTCTTGGAAAAACAACGTTGGCATACCTTATCGCAAAACACATCGGAGCGCAAATAAAAATAACATCAGGTCCAGCTATCGAAAAAGTTGGAGATCTCGCTTCAATTCTTACAAATCTTTCTGCGGGAGATATTCTTTTTATCGACGAAATTCACAGATTGAATAAAGCTATCGAAGAAGTTCTTTACCCCGCTATGGAATCTGGTGTTTTGGATATTATTATTGGAAAAGGTCCATCAGCAAGAACAATTCAATTAGATCTTCCACCTTTTACTTTGATTGCAGCGACAACAAAAGTTGCGAGCCTCTCTTCCCCTCTTCGTTCTCGCTTCTCAGGAGGAACACATCGACTAGAATTTTATTCTGAAAAAGAAATTGAAACTATTTTAAAAAGATCAGCACAAATTTTAAATATTGAACTAGAAGATTCCGCAGCAAATGAAATTGCAAAAAGAAGTAGAAGCACTCCACGAACAGCAAACTATCTTTTAAAAAGATGTCGTGACTTAGCACAAATAAAAAAAGAAGTTTTAGATAAGAAAAATGTTTGTGAGGCTTTAAAAATGCTTGATATAGACGAACTTGGTTTAACAAAAATGGACAGAGACGTTTTGAAATCTTTAATTGAAAAATTTAAAGGAGGCCCTGTTGGTTTAAACACACTTGCAACATCTCTTCACGAAGAAGAAGCTACAGTAGAAGAATTTCACGAACCATATTTAATTCAATTAGGAATGATTGAAAGGACATCGAGAGGAAGAATCGCAACAGAGAAAGCGTACGC
>JAGOTN010000010.1:0-3190 GCA_018061745.1 Minisyncoccota bacterium | reverse complement strand
AAAACAAAGACCATAATTCCTTCAATTATTTTCATGTTTTAAACAATTTTCATAATTGCGTTGAATGGCAAAAGATTTGCTGAAAAGAGAGACAACAATTCTTTCTCTTTGCGCACGCGTCGCTTTTTTGAATCGTCCAATTTGTCTATTAAACAAGGACGCCAACCCTGATCTTCAGCTGTACAGTATTTCAAAAGATCTGAGCTAGCTACTAGGATTTCCTTATTAGGAATATCCTTAATACGCACCACGGCCAACTGAATCTCGTAACCATTTCCAAGAGATAGGTGCACCTGAAAGCCTGTCTCACTTTTTATGGTTCTAAGAGATTTAATGCTCGTTGAGATCATTTCAACCCCTGTCGAACCTTCTGGACGCTCGATTGAAATTAAGCAGGTCTTCCGAGGAATATTTTCCAAGGACACACCTTCTCCAAACCACTCCCTCAAACGCCGATTAACATACTCACAAACGTTATCTTCTTCCACCAAACTAAATTCTTCCATATTTTTATAAGTCCTTTCAAAACTGAATCTACCTAATATCAAAATTTAGTCAATCGGTTTTTTATTTCCTCAAAATTTGGTATGCTTCAAAAATAACGGAATATAATTTTCAAATATATGTCAGGACATAATAAATGGTCAAAAATCAAAAGACAGAAGGGTGACGCTGACGCGAAAAGAAGTAATGTTTTTTCTAGACTTTCTCGTCTTTTAACAAACGAGTCTAAAGTTGTAGGAGGAAACCTAACTTCCCCTTCACTTGTCGCAATTATTGAGTTGGCACGAAAAGAAAATATGCCGAAAGATACAATCGAAAGAGCTATCAAAAAAGGAACTGAAGTTGGGACTGCGGAAATGTTTCCTGTTTTATACGAAGCATATGGACCAGGTGGAGTTGCGATTATAATTGATGCTCTTACAGATAATAAAAATAGAACAGCTGCGGAAATTCGTCATACACTTAGTAAATCAAATTTAGAATTAGCAACTCCGGGAGCGGCGGCTTGGGCTTTTTCAAAACAAAATGGCGAATGGACTGCAAATTCTACAATTGAAATCTCAGAAGAAGATGGAGAAAAACTTGGAAATCTTTTGGATGTTTTTGAAGAAAACGATGATGTGCAAGGTGTATACACAAATGCGGCATGAGAATAATTGCTTTTGACCCAGGATACGAAAGACTTGGTATTGCCATCCTTGAAAAAGAAACTGGCAGCAAAGAAAAAATTGTTTATTCAGAATGCTTTAAAACAAGCGCAAAAGATTCTCATCCAAAAAGACTTGGGCAAATAGCGGAAAAAGTTTTGGAATTATTAAAAGAATTTTCTCCAGAACAAATGGCGATTGAAACTTTATTTTTTAGTAAGAATGTAAAAACAGCGATGAAAGTTTCCGAAGCTCGAGGGGTTTTAATTGGGATTTGTGCAAAAGAAGGTTTGCTTGTAAATGAATATTCTCCTCAGGCAATAAAGGTTGCTGTAACAGGCTCTGGAAGCAGCGACAAATCTCAAGTGATTAAGATGGTTGGGATACTAACAGGTATTGATTTAAAGAAAAAAATAGACGATGAAGTCGACGCCATTGCTGTTGGATTAACCTGTTTGGCCACGCTAAGAAATATCCCCAACTAAACCTCTTGCACTTACTTTTTATTATGTTAAATAATATGTCATTAGTATAAAAAACAAAAAAAATGAGCGAGGATGAATTAGATTTGGATGCGGAAATAGAATTACCAATAGCGCTTGATGATGACGATGAAGAGTTAGCAGAACTAGATGAGCTTCTTGGGGATGTGGCCGTAAATGATCCTTTGTTGGGCGATGACGAAGATGAAGACGAAGAGGACGAGAGTGAAGACGACGAAGAGGACGAGGACCCTGAAATAGATTTGTTTGACGATGCAGAGCCAGAAGACGGGTTCTACTAAATTTAGTTATTAAAAATAAAAACGCCCAAATTATTTTGCGGTCCTCGGCTTCGCCTGCGGATGCAAAATAATTTGGGCGTTTTTATTTTAAAAATTAATTAGCGTCTACAGCCTCAATCTCGATTTTCACAAATCGACGCTTACCAATTTTATATGTTTCATTTTCAACTAAAACATTTGGATCTTTAATCTGAGTTCCGTCTGCTTTTTTAACTCCCCCGCCATCTATAAGTCTTCTAAACTCTCCTCGCGATTCAACAATTTTATTTTCAACCAAAATATCAACTAAACCCATGTCTGCAACAGATTTTATTATTTGAATATCGTCAGGAACTCCTCCTTTTGAAAAAGTTTCAATCCAATTTTTCTCAGCTTCTTCGGCATACTTTTCTCCAAAAAATATTTTCACAACATCTTTTGCAACAATCATTTTAAAGTTCTTCGGATCAGATTTTAATTTTTCAACATCAGAAAGAGGAAGTCTTGTGACATTAGTATAAATAACTTCTGTCATTTCATCTGCTTGTGCCATTATAGCTCCGTACATTTCACTTGCAGAATTTCCAAGAAAAACTCCAGTTCCCAAACTCTTAGACATCAATTCTTTTGTCACAGGATTCTCCATCAAATTCACAGCAACAACAAACTTATTTTTATTGTTATATCTTTTTTGAAGAGTTCTTCCAACCATCGCGTTAAAAGTCTGATCAGTTCCACAACATTCAACATCAACATCCATAGCAACGCTGTCATAACCTTGCATTAAAGGATACAAGAACTCATGAAGCTGAATTGGTTTTTCATCAGAAAGTCTTTTTTGAAACATGTCTCTCTCCAACATTTGCTGAACAGAAAAATTTGAAGCCAACTCAATAAACTTATTTAAATCCATTTTATCCAACCACTCTCCATTTAATTTCACTAAAGCAGGATTAACAGAATCTTTAAAAGATATTATTGGGGAAATTAATTCTTTCCATTTTTTAATATTCAAAACCACATCTTCTTTTGTAAGCATTGCTCTAGTGCTTGATTTATCTGTTGGATCACCAATTCTTGCCGTAAAGTCACCAAAAAGAACGATGACTTCGTGCCCAAGTTTTCTAAACTCTTCCAGCAAAATAAAGTTTTTGGCGTGACTCAAGTGTAATGTCGGAGCCGTAGCGTCTACCCCCCAATAAAAACGAAGTCTTTTCCCAGACAACAATAAATCTTTAAACTCTTTTTGGTCAGGAAAAATATTAGAAACAACTCC
>JAGOTN010000009.1:10665-17455 GCA_018061745.1 Minisyncoccota bacterium | reverse complement strand
GGTTGTAGGTTTTGATGAAAGAAATTGTATCTCCATTGTATCTCCGGCCGTTTGAAAGGCTGGGTGTAGGGGACGCAATTCCATTCGCCACCCCAACATGTTCCAAGGGATGAAAATTCATCTCTTGTAAATTGCGGGTGACTTCGACGAGCAGATCATTGATCCTCTTTTTTTTGAGTTTGATCTGCAAGAAATGCTCGCGGGTTTTTTGGGCTAATTCTTTTATTTTTTTGATCGGGTTTTTGATTGTTATTAAAAACAATCCCAACAATATTACTTTTGTAATGTCCATCTGAAGAAAATACTAACACGAAAGAATTTTTGTGTCAAAAAACTTAAATATCCTTTATTTTCAATCCAATTAATGCTTTAATGGCTTTACTAAATATGATACAGGCTAATAAAAAAGTAGGGGAGACTCCGTTGGAGTTTATAACCAGATGGCGAAGTGAAAATCGCGGTTTTCATGATGAGAGATTATCTTATGCAGGAAGACTAGATCCTATGGCAGAAGGAAAGATGCTAATTATGGTTGGAGCAGAAAATAACCAACGAGAAGAGTTTTTATCTTACGATAAGGAATACGAGGCTACTTTTTTGTTTGGAATAAGCACAGACACTGGTGACGTATTGGGTTTGATTACAAATGAGGTTGATGATTGGTGGAAAATTTCCCAGCAGGAAATTTTCTCCTGCATAGAAGATTTTGTGAAAATAAAAACTCAAAAATATCCTTGGTTTTCTTCTAAAACTGTTGATGGCATTAAATTATTTGAACATTTTAAAAACGGAAACTTAAACATTGAAAGACCAACTAGAGATGTTGAAATAAAGTCAGTTGAAATATTAAATTTTGAAGAAATTAACACAGATGAAGTTGAATCTTATATTTTTGAATCTATAGGCAAAGTTAACGGAGATTTCAGACAGGATGAGATTGTTGCAAGATGGCGCGAATTTTTTGCAAAAAATTCGCGCACAAAACTTCAAACCGCAAAAATAAAAATCCTAGTATCTTCAGGAACATACATTAGAGCACTTACAGAAAACTTTCCATTTCCAACAATTCTACTAAAACTAAATCGAACTCAGATTATCCGGGAATAAATCCACAAGTCTAATTCCAATAAAAGAGTTATACTTTTAGAATGCATCGCAAAGAAAAAGTTGATTTTCCTTTTTTAGTAATAATTTGCACACTTACAATTGTAGGTTTTTTTATTTTTCTTTCAGCAGTTATGGGGATTACCGTAAAAAGTGAAGTGAAATACTATTCAATTCTTACAAATCAAATTTCTTTTGGTTTGATTGCAGGAAGTATATTCGCTTTTATTTTTTCAAAATTACCCTTAATTATATTCAGAAAATATTCTTTTTGGGCTTGGTCTATATCTATAATATTAATGGTTGCAGTTTTTATTCCTGGATTAGGACTTCATTCAGGAGGAGCCACTCGTTGGATTTTACTTGGTCCATTTTCTTTTCAGCCATCTGAAATAATGAAAGTTACATATATTTTATATTTAGCGACATGGCTTGCTATGGTTGGGAAGAACGGAGTTATAACACTACGAGATGGGTTAATTCCTTTTTTGATTATATCTGGAATAACAGCATTACCAATTATTTTTCAAAAAGACAACGATACATTGATAGTGATGATGCTTGCGGGAACAACAATGTTTTGGATTGCGGGTGCAAAAATAAAACATATTTTAATATTAGGTTTAATTGGTTTATTAGGTTTAGGAGTATTAATCATGGTTCGACCTTATATAAAAGATAGAATCATGTCTTTTATACACCCCGCAGCATATCTACAAACCACAGGATACCAAACGCAACACTCTGTTACAGCTATTGGATCTGGTGGATTCAATGGTCGAGGATTTGGACAAAGCTTACAAAAATTCACATTTCTTCCAGAGCCAGTAGGAGATTCTATTTTTGCCGTAGCAGCAGAAGAATTTGGTTTTGTTGGAGCAACATTTTTAATAATTATCTTTTTATTATTTGGTTGGCGTGGCTTAAAAATAGCCGCAAATTTGAAAGAGGGTTTTAGTAGACTTGTTGTTGTTGGAATTGTTATACTCATATGTGTACAGGCATTTTGGAATATGGGAACAATGATGAAAATCATCCCGATTTCAGGTTTACCATTACCGTTTGTTAGCCACGGAGGAACAGCCTTATTTTTTACATTGTGCGCGTGTGGAATTTTATTAAATATTTCTAGACATCAAAAACTTTCTAATTAATTATGAGAATTATATTTACAGGAGGAGAAACAGGAGGACATTTTTATCCTATTATTGCAATTGCACAAGCATTAAGGAAAGTTGTTCGTGAAAATAAATTGATTGAACCTCAACTTTATTTCTTAGCGCCCACACCATACAACGCAGGGGCACTTTATGATGAGGGAATCACTTTCAAAAAAGTCTCTGCAGGAAAAATGAGAATTTATTCTTCAAAAAGAAATATTCTTAGTGTTTTCTCTACAGCATTTGGCACAATTCGAGCAATCTGGACTGTTTTTTGGATTTATCCTGATCTTGTTTTTAGTAAAGGAGGGTATGGAAGTGTTCCTGTTGTTTTTGCTGCTAGGATTTTAGGTATTCCAATTTTTATTCATGAATCAGACAGTACTCCAGGAAGAGCAAACTTGTGGGCTTCAAAATTTGCAAAGAAAATTGCAATCTCTTATGCAGAAGCTTCGCAATATTTTGATAAAGAAAAAGTAGCATGGACAGGAAATCCTATTAGACAAGAAATAAAAATGAAAGCATCTGAAGGAGGTTATGATTTTTTGAATCTAAGTTCAAATTTCAAAACAATTTTAGTTTTAGGAGGATCCCAAGGAGCAAAAAGAATTAACGATTCAATTTTAGACATCCTTCCAACACTTTTAGAAAAATACCAAGTGATTCATCAAACTGGAACTAAAAATTTTCAAGATGTAAAAAACACATCGGAAGTTTCTATTCTGGATGAAAGACTTTTGAGTAAATATAAAGCATTTCCTTACTTAAATAATGTTGCAATGAGGATGTCTGCGGGTATTGCAGACCTTGTAATCACACGAGGAGGCTCAACTTTGTTTGAGGTTGCACAATGGGAAATTCCAGCTATTGTTATCCCAATCACTGAAACAAATGGTGACCACCAAAGAAAGAACTCTTATGCTTACGCAAGAGCTGGTGCGGGTATTGTTATTGAGGAGAACAATTTAACTCCGGTAGTACTGATTCAAGAGATTGATAGAATTTTGGATAGTCAAACTATTAGCGATTCAATGAAAGAAGGTGCGAAGAAATTCTCAAAACCAGATTCTGAAAAAGCCATTGCAGAAGCTATATTAAAAATAATTATAAAGCATGAAAGTTAACGATACAGAAAATAAAGTTGTTGTACGGATTCCTCCTTCACCAACAGGAAACTTACATTTAGGTACTGCTCGTACCGCTCTTTTTAATTATCTTTTTGCAAAACAAAACGGTGGTGAAATAATTTTTCGTTTAGAAGACACAGATTTAGAAAGAAGTAAGGAAGAATTTACTATCAACATAGTGGATGGATTAAATTGGCTTGGAATAAATTGGGATAACGAACAAATTTATAAACAAAGTGAAAGAGGTCCTGAATATAAAATTCATTTAGAAAAAATTATTGCAAGCGGACATGCGTATATTTCAAAAGAAGAAGTTAAAGAAGAAGGTCAAAGAGCTGAAGTAATTCGTTTTAAAAATCCAAACAAAGTTATAACTTTTCAAGATGCAGTTAGAGGAGATATTACTTTTGATACCACAGAATTAGGAGATTTCGTTATTGCAAAATCTTTAGATGAACCAATTTACCATTTTGCTGTTGTCGCAGATGATTTTGACATGGGTGTAACTCATGTAATTCGAGGAGAAGATGGAATTTCAAACACTCCAAGACAAATTTTAATTCAAGAGGCTTTAGGTGCGCCGCGCCCGGTGTATGCACACTTGCCACTTATACTTGGTCCAGACAAATCTAAACTCTCAAAACGTCATGGCGCGGCGTCTATAAGTGAATATAGATCTTCAGGATTCACAAAAGAAGCAATTATAAATTATTTGGCATTTTTAGGCTGGAACCCAGGAACAGAACAAGAGATTTTTACACTAGAAGAATTAATAAAAGAATTTTCATTAGAAAAAGTTCAGAAATCTGGAGCCGTTTTCAACATTGAAAAACTAAAATGGTACAACAAAGAATACTTAAAGAAGGAAAACCCGGAAACAGTAATTGCAGAAATAAAAAATCGTCTTGCAAAATCAGAAATTAATCCGGAAATGATTGAAAAAATCGCTCCAACTCTAATAGAAAGAATAAATGTATATTCAGACATCGAAGAAATCCTAACAGCGGGGGATTTAGACCTATATATTTCTAAACCACAATACGAAAAAGAAAAACTTCTTTGGAAAAAATCTCCAGACTTAAATGAATCAAAAGAACATTTAGAAAAAGTTCACGAGCTACTTTCAACTGTTTCAGATTGGAATGCAGAAAACATAAAATCAGCAATTTGGCCTTACGCAGATGAAAAAGGGAAAGGGAATGTTCTTTGGCCTCTAAGATATTCATTGTCAGGAAAAGACCAATCTCCAGACCCTATTGAAATTGCCAGCGTTCTAGGAAAAGAAGAGACTTTAAACCGAATCAATTTTGCAGTACAATTAATTAATGCTTAAAAAGTTAGCGTTTTTATTTTTAACGATCACATTTATCACTGGTGGATTATTTATTTTTTCAACACCAGAAAAAGCAATCGCTAACGAAGAAAAAATTAAAGAATTAGAAGGGAAGATTGGTGGTTTAAAAGATCAGAGAGATCAAATTCAAAAAGAAATTGATGCTCTTCAACAAAAAGTTTCAGCAACGAGCGCAGAGGCTGGAACAATTGATGCAAAAGTAAAACAACTCAAAGCAACTCAGAATAAAATTCAGAAAGATATTTCCTTAACTCAAAATCAAATTAAAAAAAGCCAACTCACTTTAGAAAAATTAGATTTAGAGATTTCAGATAAGCAACTTTTAGCAAACAGAAAAATGGATGCTCTAGCCGATTCACTTAGACAAGTTAACTTACTTGAATCTGAATCTTTAATTGAAAATATTTTAGGATATGAAGATCTTTCAGAGTTTTGGAATCAAATTGATTCATTAAATAGTTTTGGACAAGAGATTACATCCAACTTAGATAAATTAAGAGAATTAAACGCGGAATTAAGAATTAAACATTCTGAAGAATCTGCTGAAATAAAAGAATTAGAAACTAGTCAGAAGTTACTTTCTGGACAAAAAGAAGTTGTCGCAGATACTGCAAATCAACAAAACAAACTTCTTTCTGCAAAACAAGCAGAACTAAAAACACAACAGCAAATTTTAAATGAGAAAATTGAGCAAAGAAAAAAATTCGAATCAGCAATGCTTGATTTCGAATCACAAATCAAAACTTTAGTTGATCCAGATTCTTTTCCTACAGCTGGTCGTGGAGTTTTGAGTTGGCCTTTAGATAAAATTACAATTACTCAACAATTCGGTGGAACTCAATTTGCAAAAAATAATCCAGGAGTTTATGGAAGACCTTTTCACAACGGTGTTGATTTTGGAACTCCAACAGGAACACAAATTAAGTCTGTTCTAGCTGGAACTGTTCAAGCAACAGGAAACACAGATGCTTTTCCAGGTTGTGTTTCTTGGGGTAAATGGATCCTTGTAAAGCACAATAATGGCCTTACAAGCCTTTATGCCCACCTTTCTAGCATTCTAGTGGATCCAGGCCAATCTGTTGATACTGGTTCACTATTGGGCCTTTCAGGTAGCACAGGATACTCAACTGGTCCTCATTTACACTTAACACTTTACGCATCACAAGGTGTATCTGTTGTGAAATTTAGTGAATTCAAACCAGGTGCTACAGGATGTTCTGCCACAGGAGCATCAACACCAGTAGCTTCATTGGATGCATATATTGATCCAATGTCTTATCTGCCACAGCTTTAAAAGTGCAACAACAAATTTAAAAAATAAAGTATAATTATTTCATGAAAAAATTCACAGAAAAATTTTTAAATAAGGAGGGAAGTCAGAGAGGTTTTTTGCAGATTATTGGAATCGTAATTATCGCCGCAATTGTTTTAGCTTTCCTTGGATACAATGTGAAAGATATTTGGATTCAATACGGAGCTCCAATTTTTGAATGGGTTTGGAATATATTTTTAAAATTAATTAGTTTCGCAATTGATGTAGTAGTGAAAGCTGTAAATATTTTCAGAAGCGGAAACTACCCTACAAATTAATTTTTTAAAAGAAAAAAGTCTGCGCCAATGCGCAGACTTACTAAACTAACCTATGTGTTGTTAGTCTTTGAACAACTCCAACCAAATCCAAAGAACTGAATTTTCTGTTTCCAGAATTAATTTCACATCCGAACTTAATCAAATCTCGATTATTTTCTGAAGAAGTTGAATTCGCCACAAGCCTAACTTGATCCCCAAGTTCTTCTCGAACCCACTGAACAAATTTGTAAGTGAATTCTTGTTCAGAGTCAATCCAAGCATCAAATACAATCACATCCCAATTCTTGTCTTCAAGAAATAATTGATTGAATTCAACACTATCAATAACGTGTTTAACTTCAAACCCCGCATCTACCAGGGCTTGAATATAAAAAATAGCAAACGACATGTCATCTTCAAAAATCAAAACTCTTTTCATATAAATTACTTCCTAAACTTTTCAAAAAACACATTAC
>JAGOTN010000009.1:0-10565 GCA_018061745.1 Minisyncoccota bacterium | reverse complement strand
GTGTTTAACTTCAAACCCCGCATCTACCAGGGCTTGAATATAAAAAATAGCAAACGACATGTCATCTTCAAAAATCAAAACTCTTTTCATATAAATTACTTCCTAAACTTTTCAAAAAACACATTACCTTCCCACGCTCTAAAAATCAACTAAAAAGGGAAGTCCGACTTCCCTAGTATAGAAACAAAATTTCGACATCAGACCCAAGCTCAAGCCTTACCAAGTATCCTCTCGAAAAATTAAAAACTCGTGTAGGTCAATTTTGAGCTTCAAAATTTTTGAGAAATCTGCAGGGGAGTTGTAAGTAAAGATTTTAATAGTAATGATCAATATTGATATCCGTTTATAAAACATGTTTGTAAAGAGTAAGACTGATTCAAAACAATCTTTATTTACAAAGCCTTTGTTTGCTTTGTTTATTATAGTACATTATGTCGCAAAAGATATATTGTGCGACATAAACAATAGTTATCCACAGTTGGTTTTCTTTCTACCAATAACACCACAAATTGACATCCCCTTCAAATTTGTGTCTTCTGTTTTTCCTCTAAAGATTTCCTCAGAAATATTTCTCAAACTTTCCTCTATCTTTTATCTTCAAAACAGTTTAAAAAATAAAATTCAAAATAGGGTACCCTACTCCCCACCGAACTAGGTAAAAAAATGAATTGAAATATAAATTGACTTTTTATTTTTTTCGTGTTAAAAAAGTTTTAGATAAACCCTCAAACACAAAAAAATGGAAGAGAAATCTTTAAAAGATTTACGAACTGATCAAGGCTTAACGCCTGATGAAGTAGCTAGCGAGGTTGGAATCCCTATAAAAGCACTCGTGAACGCAGAGACTAAAGGAAGAGGTCTTCAAAAAAAGTTTCTCCATCTGATGCCTAAGTTGGCTTTGATTTACAGAGTCAACACATCAGCGGTGCGAAAAGCAAATTCAGTCACTTCGGGAAAATATCTTCCTGAGAATGATCCACTGATTAAACCTGAAATTGATTTTCGATTCATTGCACCTCTACTACGACTCACAACAATTCAAAAACCTGTTCACATTGAACACCTTATTGAATTGGTCAGTCGAATAGAAGAGATTAATGGAAAAGTTGTGGTAGATCTCCATGAGACTCTCGAAATGATTCAAAATGGAAAATAACCAAAACTCAAACCTCCTCTGTGAGGTTTTTTCTTTTTAAAATTTATAAATAAAAATCAAACAAAAAACGCTCGCATTTTTAATGCGAGCGTTTTTTGTTTTTATCTGACAGCAACCTCACGGCTTTTACCCCAACAAGCACTTGAATGATTCCATGGTCTTGTACCTTGTGTATCGTATAGATACTTTGCATAGGCCATATTACCTTCTAGTGTGTGGATGTTTAAACCAAGTTTTTGTGCTGTATCAAGATGGTATTTCTCATTGATCTGCAAAACGCCGACGTCCAGAGAGTTTTCTACTCCTCTTAATACATTTCCATTTTCATCAAATTGACGAAAACGAGATTCACAGAAAGCAACTTCGGCCATAATTGGCGCGTCTTTGAAATATGCTTTCACTTGGGCTTCAGTTGTCAAAATTTTGTTATTACTAGTTTTCTCTTCAACTTTTTTAGTTTCAGATGGAACTGCAATAACTTCTGTTGTAGAGGTTGCTACTGCTACTGTCGCAGAGGCTGATGGAACGAATGAATCGCCCATAGTCACTGTTGCAACAAATAAAGCCAACCCCATTGCAAAGTTTATTATAGTTTAAATGTTAAGGACAAACTGCGCATGCAACTATCTATCTCGGACGCAGGCTTTAGATTTTCTCTTGGTTAGAGGTCTAAAACAATAAATCTCAGTTGTTTTGAATAACTGAGGACACATAGATAATATCACTATTAAGACAAAAAAGTCAACCACCTAAAAAATATGTCGATTCTATAATAAAGCTCAACAAAGCCATATTTTACATGCCAGGGCAATTTTGAGCAGGTTTATAGCCCTCTTTTAGAGCATCATCTAAAGTGTCAAAATAGACCTTATTTTCAGCCTTAATACGACTAACTCCACTACACCAAACAAAGTACACTTTAGTGCCACTTTTAGACGCTACGAGGTTTTTTAGAGGTTTTTCTGACTCTTTAGCAACAACTCCCACAGTTTGGATTTTGGGCTCAAAAATCATCAATTTTGGACGATTTTTATCCATTCCACTCAAATATCCGAGTACATAAACATCAAAGATAAGTACCGCCAATATCAAGAGCTTTATCCCCTTGCCTTCTTTAAGAAAATGCGTTAATCTCATACAACTTAACTAAAACATTCCACTTCTAAAGGGACGTTAAGTAAAAACTAAAAAATATATGTCACACGTTAAAGCAGGAGGTTCAACAAAAAACCTTAGAGACTCAAATCCGAAATTCCTTGGGACTAAACTTTACGATGGTCAAGTTGCCAAAACTGGTATGATTATCGTTCGTCAAAGAGGAACAAAGATTCTTCCAGGTAAAAATGTTGGTATCGGAAAAGATCACACTCTTTTTGCATTAGCTGATGGTAAAGTAGTTTTTACAGAAACACGAAAAAAACGATTCGACGGTTCAGTACGAAAACTACCTGTTGCTAATATTCAATAAGAAATTAGACTTCTCTCCGAACGCTTCTAAATTAATTTTAAATTCACCTACACTTTTGATTTGATCAAAGTTTTTTATCCATGCAGAATCTATTTTAATTCCTGTTTGTTTTTCTACTGCTTCAATAACATCGTTCAGTGGAACTTTTGAAAATAAATGTCCTTTCTCATTTGCCTTTTCAAATATGTTGATAGTTTCGCCTTTAAGAACACTAAGTAATTCCCTTCCCTTTTTTATTTTTTCATCAGAACTTTTCTTTAAAGCTTCATTTTTATTTTGAACACTTTTTACATCTCCGGCAGTTGCTGCCCTAGCCAATTTTTTAGGTATAAGTAAATTTATAGCGTGACCTTGATTCACTTCCACAACTTGATCTTTCCGCCCCAATTTTGGAACGTCTTTGAGTAATATAACTTTCATATGTTTATTTAATCAGATTTTTTGGTTTTTTTCAATTGCCATTGACATTGATAATAATCACGAGCATAATCCCAATGTAACTTCTGATCCTTACTAAATATGAAACTGTCACCATTTTTGAAAGTGTTGTGTCTTGTCTTTATAATCTTGATTGTACTAGGAATAATTTTTTACCTAGTCATGCCAATGGCCACAAAAGCTCTCGCCATCATTGGTGTTACTGTTCTAATGGGACTGGCTTTTTTTGTGGTTGAGTGGATTTCAAAAGACACACCTCAAGGGAGCTGAGCCCAACCCTCGCACCAGATTGCTTAAGGCAGCGGTAACGGGATTTTTCTTTATTTTTTCTTCAATAGAATGTCTACAGCCTTTTCTAATTGCATATCTTTATCATTCTTTAAATCTTTTGAAACTCTTTCAACAACAACATTCGGTTCTAGACCTGAGTCTGAGATAGAAACTCCGTTTGGTGTAAGCCATCGAGCAATTGTTAGCTTAAGAGAAGTGTCTTTTGAAATCGGAATTAATTCTTGAACAGAACCTTTTCCATATGTTTTCTCTCCAACGATTTGAGCGATATTATGTTCTTTCAAAGCACCTGCAACAATTTCTGAAGCACTAGCTGATCCATTATCCACAAGGACAACCATCTTCAAATTTTCATTAAAAATGTTGTATCCTTTGCTTCTAAAAACTTTAGGTTCAGTATCTTTTCCAAAATCTTCTTGTACAACTATTTTTCCTGCTGGAAGAAACCAACTTGAAATATCAACAGCAGCATCTAAATATCCACCTGGATTTCCTCGAAGATCAATAATCAACTTATCTGATTTTGATAAAACAAACTCTCTTAATGCTTTTCTAAAATCGTTTTCTACACCAGCTGAGAAATTAAATAGTGAGATTACAAATATCCCATCTTTTCTTTTTTCATATTCTAAAGTAGGAATTCTTATATTGTCTCGAACAACTTTAATAGAAAGTGATCCTTTTTCACCTTCTCTAGCAAGCACAAACTCAACGGTAGTACCTTTTTCTCCACGAATTAATCCAACGGCTTCATCAACGGACATTTCAGAAGTTACTTTTCCATCTATTTGTAAAATAATATCTCCAGCTTTAATACCAGCTTTTTCAGCAGGTGTGTCTTTGATAGGAGAAATAACAACAAGAATAGAATCTTTTTCTCCGACCTCCATTCCTACACCTGAAAAATTACCGCTTATACTTTCATTGAAAGCTTTATTTTGTTCTGGAACTAAAAATCTTGAATAAGGATCACCTAGAGAATCAACCATTCCTTGTATAGCACCTTGAACTCTAGTTTCATTATCTATAGAAACAGAAGTTGAAGCAGGAACATATTTTTCATCAATCAAAGCCCAAACTTTCCAAAAATTTTCTAAATCTGCAGGAGATTGTGCATTTAAACTTACAGATTCCCCTCTCTTACTTTCATTTCCTATAAAAAATCCTACCCCGAAAATTCCAAGTACAAGAATTATTGAGAAGGCTGCAAAGAATAAATTTTTCGAAATGTGCTTTAAATATTTTTTCATAAGTCTAACAAGTATCGCAAAAGTATTAGTGCCAGTCAAACAAAATAGTGTTAAAATATTTTCATGCGAACAGATTCAATTTACAAAGATGTTAAATGGATAGATCTTGAAAATCCTACAAATACAGAAGTTAGGCAATTAATAGAAGAATTTGATATTACACCAGTTGTTGCCAATGAATTAATTAGTCCTTCTATTCGGTCTCACGTTGATGTTCATCCAAAATTTCTTTATTTGATTTTACATTTTCCATATTCTTATTCGCCTCATGTAGATGATACAGAAACAAAAAGAACTCAGGAAATAGATTTTATAATCGGAAAAAATTTTATAATAACAACCCACTACGACAACATTGATGCTCTAGATGATTTTGCAAAAGTATTTGAGGTTCAGTCAATTTTAGATAAAAGTGATTTAGCAAATCACAGTGGTTATGTTTTTTACTACATGTCAAAACATTTTTACAAACAAATGTTGAACAAAATAGAAATGGTTCAAGATTTAATTTCAGAAACTGAAAATAAAATATTCCATGGCGAAGAAAAACAAATGGTTACTGAAATTTCAAGATTAAACAGAGTTATCCTTACTTTCAAAGAATCTTTAAGTTCTCATGAAGAAGTTTTGAAATCTTTTGAAATTGCGGGGCAAAAGTTTTTTGGCGAAGACTTTAGATATCATTTACATTCAATACTTAGTGAATATTACAAAGTTGCAAGAAAAATTGAAAATGCAAAAGAATATTTAAATGAATTAAGAATGACAAACGATTCTCTTCTATCTACAAAACAAAATGAAATTGTTAAGAACCTTACATTAATGTCATTTATTTTCTTCCCTTTAGCTTTACTTGCTGGAATTTTTGGAATGAATGCTAACTTTATGCCAATAATAGGAGATCCTTTTGATTTCTGGAAAATAATTTCTATTATGGTAGCTCTATCTTTAATGATGTTTGCATTATTCAAACAAAAGAAATGGTTTTAAAATATGAAAACTTTTTTTCACAATACACTTTCGGGAGAAATAGAATTATTTGAACCAATAAAAACAGGAGAAGTTTCTATGTATCATTGTGGTCCTACTGTTTATAGTAAGGCTCATATTGGTAATATGCGAGCTTATATTTTTGCTGATATTTTAAAAAGATTTTTTTTGTATCAGGGGTATAAAGTTAATCAAGTTATAAATATTACTGATGTTGGTCATTTAACAGATGATGGTGATGGTGGTGACGATAAGGTTGAGAAGAAGGCGCGCGAAGCGAAGCTTCGCGCGCAAGACATCATAAATGAAGTAACAAAATATTTCTTTGATGATTTAAAACTTTTAAATATTAATACTGAAAATACTCTTTTTCCAAAAGCCACTGATCATATAAAAGAACAAATCGAAATGATTCAGATTCTGGAGAAAAAAGGTCACACATACCAAACATCAGATGGGATTTATTTCGACACATCCACTTACCCACCATACGGAAAACTTGGAAATATAAATCTTGAAAATTTAAAAGAAGGTGCTCGAGTTGAAATAAATGAAGAGAAAAAAAATCCTACAGACTTTGCATTGTGGAAATTTTCAAAACTAGAAGACAAAAGACAACAAGAATGGGAATCTCCTTGGGGTATTGGTTTCCCAGGATGGCATATCGAATGTTCTGCAATGTCTAAAAAATATTTAGGAGAAACTTTTGACATACATACAGGAGGAATTGATCACATCCCTGTTCATCACAACAATGAAATTGCTCAATCAGAATCTGCAAATGGAAAAGAGCAAGCAAATTTTTGGTTACATTTTAAACACATACTAATTAATAACGAAAAAATTTCTAAATCACTTGGTAACGATATTTACATTGATGATTTATTGAAAAAAAATATCTCTCCCCTAGCCTATCGATATTGGCTTCTAACTGCAGATTATAAAACTCAAATTAATTTTACATGGGAAGCGCTTATTGCATCAAAAACAGCATATGAAAAATTAGTCATTCAAATTTCAAATTTTGAAAAAGGTGGAGAAATAAATTCTACATACAAAGACAAATTTCTTAAATCATTAAATGATGACTTAAACACTCCACAAGCGATTGCAACAATTTGGGAATTACTAAAAAATTCTTCAGTTTCTGAAAAAGACAAAAAAGCTACTATTTTAGATTTTGATAAAGTTTTAGGATTAAACTTAGAAGCTATTTCAAACCTAGCATCAAAAATTCAAATAAATGTTCCTGACACTGTTCAGCAACTAATTAATGAAAGAGAACAATCTAGAAAAATAGGAGATTTCATAAAAGCCGATGCTTTACGAGAGATGATTATTGATGAGGGATATGATATTAAAGATACTCCTGAAGGCCCAAAAATAAGCCTAGTTTAGTTTTACCCACATTAAGCACAGATTATAAACTTCTGAATAAATGATGAGATTTTGGCTTGTGATAAACTGTACTCCATGTCTAAAGATGGTTTAAGAATTCCACCACAATCAATAGAAAGCGAGAAAGCTGTCTTGGGTTCTATTATGCTTCGTCCTGAAGCTGTGTTTGAAGTTTTCGATATTATTAATTCCGAATCTTTTTACGCTGAAAGACATCGAAAAATTTACGAAACAATGATGGATCTTCAATCTCAAGGAAAACCTATCGACATTCTTTCGATGTCTAACAGGCTTCAAGAAAAAGGAAACCTTGATCAAGTTGGAGGAAAATCTTATCTCGCAGAATTAACAGAAAGCGTTCCTTCTTCAGCAAACGTAAAATACTATGCGGAAGTTGTTCAAAAAAAATCTTTGATGCGTGGATTAATCCAAGTATCCTCTGATATTTCTCAACTCGGATATGACGACAGTAAAGATGTTGAGGAAATTTTAGATATTGCAGAGAAAAAAGTTTTTGCTGTTACAAAATTGCCTTCATCAAAATCAATGCAAGCGATTAAAGATGGTCTAACAGAAACTTGGGAAAGAATTGAAAAATTGAGTAATTCTGAAGATTCTCTTCGTGGAGTTCCAACTGGTTTTGCGAGTTTGGATAAAATGCTTTCTGGTTTCCAACCTTCAGATTTAATTATTCTTGCAGCTCGACCTTCTCAAGGAAAAACATCTCTTGCTGTAGACATGGCGCGTCGTGCTGCCGTTAATCACAATATTTCTGTTGGAATTTTTTCACTCGAAATGTCATCACAACAATTGATTGATAGAATGCTTTCAGCTCAATCACAAGTAGATTTATGGAAAATTAGAACCGGTAAACAATTAGGTAGTGATGATTTTGATAGTATCAGTAAAGCTTTAGACACTTTATCAAAAGCACCAATTTACATTGATGATGAAGCAGGAAAAAGTGTTCTTGCGATGCGATCTGTTGCACGAAGATTAAAGAGTGAAAATAATCTTGGTCTTATCGTGATCGATTACCTTCAACTCGCAACACCTGCCGCAAGTAAAAACTCAGACAACATGGTGCAACAAGTTACAGAACTTTCTCGTGCAATGAAATCTATGGCAAGAGAATTAAATGTTCCTGTTCTTTGTTTGTCACAACTTTCTCGTGCAGTTGAAGCCCGTGGAGGTCGCCCTCGCCTATCCGATCTTCGAGATTCTGGTTCTATTGAGCAAGATGCCGATGTGGTTATGTTTATTCACAATGAAAGTAAATACAAAGATATTTCTGAAAGAAATAATGTTACCGAAATTCTAATTGAAAAGCACAGAAACGGTGCCACAGGTATGGTTGAATTATTCTTCGACAACGCAAAAACATCTTTCAAGGAAATTGATAAATCTGAACATGGAAGTGGAATTGATGCCTTTTAATTGAAATGTAAACAACAATGAACGACATAGAAAAATTAACAGAATATTTTAGAGAATTTCCAGGGATTGGACCGAGACAAGCAAAAAGATTTGTTTATTTTTTACTCCGGAAAAATGAACAGTACGTTCGTGAACTTTCTGCTTTAATTCCTCAAGTGCGAAGAAATATTAGTGTTTGCCAAGATTGTTTTAAATATTTTACAAAATCAAACAATTTAAATATCTGCGAAATTTGTTTTCAAAATAGAGATCATTCTCAATTAATGGTTATTGCACGAGACACTGATTTAGAGGCAATAGAAAAGAGTGATGGATTTCATGGATATTATTTTGTATTAGGTGGTCAACTCCCTATCTTAGAAAGTGAAGCTCAAAAATTTATTCGTTTTAAAGAATTAGTAGCTTTAATTGAAAGAAAAAAAGAAAAAGGTTTGGAAGAAATTATTTTAGCGCTAAGCGCAAACCCAGACGGAGACAACACTGCTACTTTTTTGAGAAATGAATTAGCTAGTTACAATTTAAAAATCTCAACACTTGGACGAGGACTTTCAACAGGATCAGAACTTGAGTACGCGGATAAAGATACAATTAAAAACGCTTTAGAGAATAGGAAATAAATAAAAACAGCAAATATTTTTGCGGTCCTCGGCTTTGCCTGCGGATGCAAAAATATTTGCTGTTTTTATTTATTAGATATTACCTAAATCTGTTAATTATACAGAAAGGATTTTGATCTTAAAAAATTGTTGTCGGTGACCGATTTTCTTGAAGTATCGAGTTTTAGCTTTGTATTTAACAATATCAATTTTTGGAGATCGTCCAATTTCAATAACTTGTGCAGTAACTTTTGCTCCTGAGATATGTGGTGTTCCGATTACTGTTGCAGTTCCTGTATCTTTTAATAAAACTTTTTCGAAAGTGATTTTATCTCCCAATTTGCTTCCGTCTACTAGTTTTTCGATTTTTACTTCATCTCCAACGAAAACAAGGTATTGCTTTCCACCTGTTTCAATTACAGCAAAATCCCCCTCTTTCTTAGAGTTTTTAATTGGCTTTTTAACCACTTTTTTAACTTCTTCTGTTGCTTCTGTCATAAGTCCCAATATTCTACACAATCCCCTGTTTTTTGCAAGATATTAATGGTTTTTATATACTTGACTAGTACGGTTAAGTATGATAAAATTTAATAAATTCAACCTAAACGATCTTTAGATTATGGCAAAACTACCGCAACTCAAGACAACTCCAGTCCCCGAATACCAGAAAAGAAGGCTCTTGGACTGGTTCCAAGAAAGACACATCAGACTCATCCCATGCGATGAAGAGAACTTCTGTCCGGAAAAATCTGCGCAGTCAGAAGAAAAAGAAAGAGGTTCACACTTCAAAGAACTCGTGTCAGCTTACGACACAAATGTGAAAGTTGGCCAGGTGAGATTGCTCTCACCTCAACTCATCGCAAGCAGGATGGCACACGTCCTAGTGCTGTCCGAATGGACCGTTGATGAGAAAGGAAATAAAACATTCCTTGTGGTACCCTTTGGGGAATACAGCGTAGCAGCCACACAAGGAGAGCTGGAAACAAATTCCAGCAACAACATGATGAAAGTTCTGCAATGTTGGTTGGCTCGCACGGTCAACCAAGAAAAGTTGGAACTTTCATGGATCCTGAAAGAAGAAATGGATCAACACACCATGAAAGAAGCCAAATTGGTGTGGAAAAGCTCAACTTTTGGAAGAGAAATTCCTGAAGAACTACAGGAAAAAATTGGTTGTCGGATTGCTCGAGAAGATGATCCGAGAATCCAATACCAAGAGGAAGAGTTGAGGCTTTGGGCAAACTTTTCAAGTTTGACCTAAATAAACCCCGTACCAGGTAATGCTGACGGGATTTTTCTTTTATAAACAATATTTATTTAATCCTCATCCGGTTTCTCCAACTTCGGTAAATCCAACTCCATCTTGCTCCCCGCGATTTTCAAAATATCTTTATCAATCTTTCCAAACTCTTTGTTCGAAGCATTGTAGTGATTCACTGCAGTTCCTAAAGTATTTCCTAGTTTAGAGTGAAATTCCTCATACGATTTCAAATGCTTTTGCAATTCACTCACATACTTAATAATTTCCTGCGCAGACTCTT
>JAGOTN010000039.1 GCA_018061745.1 Minisyncoccota bacterium | reverse complement strand
GTATCGAAAATTCTAATTTTTATAAATATTATTTCAAGGTCAAAAATTTCGAAGAAGCAATAATTATAAATTGCGAAGATTATGTAAAAATTGACGGTACTTACTTTAGACTGATTTCTTTATCGCCAAATTATCCAGAAACAACGACATACAACTTTCTTTCTTCAGTTGGAGACTACGTTATACAGTTTAAAAAAACTAATCAAGATGTGGCCGTTAAACAAATGGAATTTAAAAGAAATGTATTTAATGGTGCAAGATATAAAGAGAAACGAGATGTTGAGGGAGATAATGCGTACTACGAGGCCGAAACATTTTTAGAAAATTTAAAAAAGGGTAGTGAGGCCCATTTCTCTTCAGAAGTTTTTATTATTATCAGGGCCAGTACTGAGCACGAGCTATTTACTAAAACTGAGGAAATGACAAAGTTTCTATCAGCAACCAATTTATCCTATATTATCGAGTCAGAATCGTTAACAGAGTTATTTCCAGCAATCCTTTTTGGAATGGAAGCAAGTTTTAAAAGAAATGTGCCTGTAGACTCAAGTTATCTCTTAACTTTATTGCCCCTCACTAGAGATTTTATTCATACGACAGGTTCAGTTTTTTACTCGTTGGATAATCTTGCAAATGAAGTATCAATAGATCTATTTGACAAGCGCTCCCACAACTATAATGCACTTGCAATAGGGCCATCTGGAAATGGAAAATCATGGCTTGTTCAAAAGTTAAGTAAAGACCTCCTAGAGAGGGGAATTGGTGGAATTATATTTGATCTCGGAGAAAGCCATCTTAAGTACTGCATGTATCATAATGCAAAAATATTTTCATCAAAATTCAATCCTCTACAATTTAGAGACCAAAATTATTTACATGCTCTAATTCTTTCAGTTATTCCCGAAGGTGAAGTTTCATTTAAGCAAAGGGGGTTGATATTAAAGAAAATTAACTCTGCGCTAGTTGAAGATATAAATACATTTGAAGGACTCATTAGATATATAGAATCTGAAATAGAAGGTTTTTCGCTATATTTTGAAGAATTATTTCCCTTTATAACGAACGAATTCTGTCCAATTGAAAAATTAGTCTATGTTGATACTGATGCCTACCCTGATAATGTCAAAGCACCGCTTATTATCTTTTTATTTGAATATTTTGAACACATTGAAGGAAAAAAGGTCTTTGTCTTTGATGAGTGTTGGAAGTTTCTTAAGACGGTAGGTTGGTTTATTCAGGAAAGATTTAGAACTCTAAGAAGAAAAAATGGATCGGCCATAGCAATATCTCAAGGATTCGACGAGTTTTTGTCTACAGATATTGGCAAGGCCGTTGTTGAGAATTGTTATCATAAGTTTATTTTTCAACAAACGATCAAAAAAAACGAGGTATTGACTGAATATGACATCGAAGCAACAACCCAAGTTAATTCAGAGAAAGGTTCTTACAGTGAGTTTTATTATAAATCAGCAAATCATAAAAAAAAATTACGCTGTTATGGAACCCCTAGAGAAAGGGCCCTTTTCACATCAGAAGGTGATGATAATGAGAGTTTAAATATTTTCTTCAACACACTTGGAGAAGGACATTCATTTAAAACTTTATTTGATACCTATATGCGAACTTTTTATCCTGGAGAAGATCAATGAAAAATTTAGTGATCTCTTTATTGCTTATTCCTCAATTACTAAAGGCATCGGCATTTGGTGTTCCAGATGGTGATACAGGATTATTAATCAGTATTGTTAGTAACACCACTGAACAGGTAACAAGACTTGAAAAGCTAATATCAAACTCTGAAAAACAACTAGAATATACAAAGCGATTAAAAGAAACGTCAGATGCGCTAGAGAGCTCTTATGACAGGTTAACCAATATTCAAAGCACCTTAGATGCATTAAGTAGCGTTGGAAATAGGGACCCCGAAGACCTTAAAGCTATTAATGACAAGATTGAAGAAATCCAAGACCAGAGAGATCGTTTAAAAGATCTTATAAAGCAATCAAAAGAAGCACAGGCGTCTTCTCAGGCGATTTCTGAAGACTCGAAGGCCGATCCAGAAAAAATTAAAGAAATTGTTAAGCTCGATCAAGTACAAATAAAAAGAGCAAACAGTTCGTCGGTTAGAAATCAGTCCCAAGAAACTGCAAAAAATACAGCCTACATCAGCAGTAAATTAACTGAAACCAATCTTCTTCTTCGAAAAAACGCGGAAACAAATTCTCAGACAAATGCTCTTTTTGCAAAAAATTTGGCAAAACAAGCAAGTGATGAACAAAAAAATCTTGAATACCTAGGTGTAATTAAGAGCGATAAAAAGGGTAATTGAAATGTTAAAAGAATTTTTTCTTGTGGACTATAATTCTATAAATTCCTTTAAGGATATTTCTACACCTCTTTTGGATCTAGCGACTGAGAGTTTTCTTTTAATTGCTGCAATTTTTGAACTATTTAAAGGATTCGTAGGTAAGTCAAACCCAGAGTCGAGAATAACTATATTTATTCTCGCAGCAATATCGATGACGGTATTTAATCAATATAATCAAAAAGTACTTGATGTATCTTTTGAAACTTCAGATAAGATTTTGTCAAAAATTCATATTGTTTCAATGTCCAAAATCTCGGATGTAATGAAATCATCCCCGAGTGAACAAGTTGAAAAGAATAATCTAAATTCAAGCAGTAAAAATAATTCCAAAAATGAATCTCCCATAAATATTTTAGGCGAGGCCAAAGTTTTTATGGCAAATAATCTCGCAATAGCAATTGCTTGGTTAATTTCGGTTATTGCCATAAGTCTGTCAAAAATTCTCTTTACAGTCATTTATTATGCCTTAATTGTTCTAGCTCCAATTATCATCTTTATTTCTGTTTTTCCTGGATATGAATCATCTTTAAAAACATTTTGGCAGACATTTATTTGGTGTTTTCTGGCCCCAATAGTTTTTTCAGTAATATTCGTTCTCATGCATCTCATTGCTCAAAAAGAAACTCCATCAGGAACAGGCCTTGAGGCCCTTGTTGGGGTTCTATTATATGGAATTTTTTTAGTTGGAAGCTTTGTGATGACATACAAAATTTCCACTTCGCAGCCAATTTCAGGATTTGCTGAGCATGCATCGATGATTGGCGCTATGGCCATGGCAACTCCCTTTACAGCGGCAGCTGGTTTTGCTCAATCTGCTATTCATAGTCCAATCCAAACCTATAAAAATACCAAACAAACTCTTGGGAATGTTAAAAGAGGTGTTGAGAAATTATCCAAAGGGAATGTACCTCATAATGGAATTGGCGATATTAGCAAAATGAGCAATGAGGAAGTTGAAAAGAGTTTTGGTTCTAAAGGTGCATCGAAAATTTTATCAGAGAGAGCAAGAAATGATTACCATGGAAATAAATTTGGATTAACAGCAAGTGAAAATAATCCGAGCGTTAATTCAAGAGATAGTTCAAGAAGTTCAGCACACACATCAACTCCTAGTTTATCAACAGCAGCACCAGCAGCAAGTAAGGTAAATGTTAATAACTCAGGTGGAAATAAAGTCAACAATCCAAACGCGATTTCAAAAGGCGCCAATAGTGTTCAATCCTTAAAATCAAAATATCAAATGGGTGTTAGCAATGTCGAGAATAGAAAGCCCGATATTAACCAAAGTAAACAATCAGGAAGTGAGAGTAGTGATCCAAGAATTAGTAATTCGAAAACAATGTTTCAAAAGTCATCTTCTGAAGCCCCGAGTCAGTTCAAAGTTAAAAGTGGGCATAAGACTTCGCCACCAAGTAAATTAGCACCACTTACTCGATTAAATAAACCCAATCATCATATTGCATATTAAGGGAATTACTTATGGAAATTTTCAAACCAAAAGATACTAGAAGAGTGAAGCTTGAGCCTCTTTTTGTTCTCATCTGTGTTGTTTTGCTTTTGCAGATATATCAGATTACAAACACTGCATTCGCAAACTATCAATTAAAAAAAGATCCCACACTAAGAGTCGGAGAGGTGGCCGAGGATTTTTGTTACTACACTACTAAATCGTTAATAGATGGCAGTTTTACACGAAAAATGTTTGATGAAGTTACCTATAAAGGACTAAAGGCCGATTCAAATTATTTCGAATTTAAAGAAGATGAGGTCGTAAAACTTGTAAAGGTCGTAGGTGATCAATGCAGAGTTTTAACATCATCCAATGGCCGAATAAAGGGACTCATTATTACCTTGAATAAATCAGTGAAAAACCCACTGTATTACAGAGCAATTCAAATCAATGAAGAGGATGACGTATTAGACGGTACAGGAAATTCTCAAAATTAGGAAATCATTTATGCAAATATTTACTCTTTTAAACCTAACGACCTATTTGTTTTTAACATTTGGAACACCGACTACGTTTAGATTTAATTCGCAAATTGAACTGACTTCAATATCTAATGAGTCTGATTTTTTTAAGTATGAATCAAAAGATAAGAAAGTTTTAATTTTAAAACCAATGAAAGAAAACTTTGATTCAAGCATGGTTGTCCTGACAAGGAATGGCTCATA
>JAGOTN010000038.1 GCA_018061745.1 Minisyncoccota bacterium | reverse complement strand
GCTAAAAATTCAGATTTTAAGCAGCCGCAGCTATTAGATTTTCCGCTTGATAGGTTGTCTGAAACAACTATCTTTTCATTCCCACATTCACATAAGCAAAGCCATAAGTGTTTGTTCCTAGTGTCTTTGCCTGCATGAGATATTACCGTTAATCTCCCATGCTTATCATTGGTTCTATCTTTAAATCTAGGCACTTTATGCGCTCCTTAATTCTATTAACGCCTATATCAAAATAGTTTTTATCTAGTTCTATTCCGATAAACTTACGATTAAGATTAACACAAGCAACCCCAGTAGTAAATGAACCTGCCGTGAAATCTAAAACCGTTTCATTTTCTAGTGTGTATGTTTTGATTAGGTATTCAAGAAGTGCGACTGGCTTTTGTGTCGGGTGAAGGCTACTATTTTGCGTATCTGTAGAAAATACCTGAATAGACCTAGGATACCTCTCGGTGGATTCATACACATTATCTTTAGTCGTTGCGCCGTAAACCAAACCAGCCTGAAGCTCAACCTTTCGTACTGACTTTTTAAGTTTATGCCCTAATGTCTTTTGTGGGGAGTACGGGCATTGACCAGTGTAAAATACCGATACTATTTCATGCACCTTGAGTGCCTGCCTCTTAGCGTTTAAGAAATTTGTACCCTTAACTTTATCCCATATCCAATCGTACTTAAACATTTTCAAATTACTTAATCTCAAGTGTGAACTAAAAGGCTCACTACCAAACAAGCAAATGGCACTATTATCTTTAGTTATTCTCTTGAGTTCTTTCCACATTGGTTCAAATGGAATAATCACATCCCATTTACAAGCTGTTGTTCCATAAGGAGGGTCAGTTAAAACCATGTCTACAGATTTATCGGGAATATTCTTCATCAACTCTAAACAGTCACCATGTAATAATTGCATTCATAAATTAAACTAATCGCTGATGATTTTGGCAATAAAAAAATAACCTGTGCGAGTCTTGTCGTATTTCAATGCTCTTGGCTCACTAAACGATATAACATTGTTCCAATGCTTACTATTTCTAGACAGGTTAAAAATTAAAATTCTTTTTTCTCTGAATAATTACCCTCTTTTTGAGCAATTGCTTTTGTTCCAAAGAATACAGCTTCTTCAAGTTTTGTTTTGAAAATAGATTTCTCTCTACATTCAGGCATCATTTTGAGCACTTGATTGACAGCATCGCCCAAGATTGTTTTATATTCTGTAACTTCTGATTTACCCTGTTCATTTAATAAATGAAATTCAAACATTTTTATCTCCTTTTTGTGTTATTAGCGTCTGGCATAAGTAACGATTTGTCAAAAAAATGTTACTTATTTTGACTTAGGTTTTGTTTTATAAGTTTCTTGAACATCAACTTCAAAAGATAATTCTGCAACATAGTAAAATGTTTCATCGCATTCAATACAATTTTCAACCTTCATTAAAGATGAACTAAGCTTACTTGGTCCAGCTTCGGAAAAATCAAAATATGCAACTTCACGGTTTTCAGCTTCACAATGTGGGCACTCAACATATAAATCAAATTCTTGTATATCACTCATACTCACTCGCAAGTCCTTTTATTTGCTCAATCAAATCAAGAAGCTGCTCAACATTCTCACAGTCACCGTGCTTAAGCTGACTTCTGCAAATATTGTAAATCTCATTCAAAGTCGATGACATATCCCTAGCTTCAAGTAATTGCTTAACTTGATTGCATTCGTCGATGTCTGATGGGTCATATGTTAATTGCATAAAATCGCCTTTTTTTTAATGTTTAACTTTGTAACTTGTTGAAATTACTCATTAGTCACTTCTCTCATTTTCACGCAGCGGATTCTATCTCCATCTGCGGATTTATCTGCATCTTCTTTTGAGTTATAACCAAAATAATAATTTGCATCTTTATGTTCATTAACCCAAAGCTCCAAAGGCTTCTCTTCAATTTCCCAGTCGTCGAGAATAATATCTTCCCTAAAATATAGACTCTGTTTTTTAATTTGACCTATGTCATACCACTCCACAGCTCCAAGATCCCGCACCCTCGAATGTTCATTAGCTTTTATCGCTTCTTGTATTGTTACTTTTTTCATTTCTCAAACCTCTCTTCTATTATATCAATATCAAATAACTTACGCTCTCCTTGGCCTATAAATAATGGAGGAGGTAGCGTGCTAAATTTATTTTCATAAAAATAATTATCAAGTCTTCGTACCGTACCTTCATCTAATCTAATTGATTTAATTCTAGCTGTTGGATGGAGCTTCATAGTTTCATTCCTAAGCCTATAAACAGCTTCAATAAAATCTTTCATTTCTCTCCCCTATCTAAAAGGCTCGGCGGCAACAACCGCTTTGCCTAGGTTATTTATCAATTTTCACGCGGAAAACCCCTTCTTTAAAGAAGGGGATGTAGAGCGTTCGCCGCCAGGCGACTCTTGATCCTGTATGTACTTTTTCAGTATTTCAATTGGTGCACCACCAACCGACCCAACAAAATATGATGGTGACCACAATCCCCCGTTCCAATATTTCTTTTCAATATCTTTTCGTTCTTGTCTCAGTCTACGACTAGATACTCCCTTTAAAGAATTAACAAGTTTTGAGAGTGACACTTTTGGCGGATAGTTGACCAAAAGATGTACGTGATCTTTTTCTCCATTAAATTCTTTAAGGTCTGCCTCAAAATCAGCACATACTATTCTAAATATTCTATGCAATTTTTCCAAAGCATCGGAATCAAATATGTTTTTACGATATTTTGGAACAAAAACTATATGTGCGTGTAAATTAAATACAACATGTCGGCCTATTCTAATATCCATTTACTTTTCTCCAAAGACCTATTATAATTGGTCTATGATTTTAACATACCAGTTTCGCATTAAAGATTCAAGCAGAAAGACTAAGTTGAAAAACTTAGCATCGAAAGTTAATTTCGTGTGGAACTATTTAAATGAGACATCAGCCTTTGCATGGAAACGAGATCGTAAGTGGTTAAGTGAATTTGATTTGTCGAATTTAACTAGTGGATCAAGTAGAGAATTAGAATTGGCAAGTGATACTATACAATCTATCTCTAAAGAATTTGTAGCAAGACGTAATAAAGCAAAGCGATCTAGAATAGGTTGGCGGTCTGCTAAAAGAAAATTGGGATGGATACCTGTTAAGTCCGCAGCTATTAAAGTCGACGGTGATTCAATAACATTTCAAAAAGTAAAATATAGAATATGGAAAACTAGAGCAATAGAAGGCAAGATCAAGACTGGTTCTTTTAGTCAAAACTCAAAAGGGCAATGGTTCATTAATTTACAATGTGAAGTGCCTGACATTGAACAGACTCAATCTGAAATAGCTGTCGGTATTGACCTTGGTTTAAAAACTATTGCAACAATGTCAGACGGTACAAAAATTGAAAATAAAAAAATATTTAATAAATATGCAGAAAAACTTGCTATGGCTCAAAGAGCACGTAAGAAAAAACTAGTTACGCAAATTCAAACTAAGATTAAAAACGTAAGAAAAGATTTCTTGCATAAAGAAACTTCAAAATTAATTAAGAAATATAAAACAATATATGTAGGCGACGTGAGTAGTACTAAACTTGCAAAAACTAAATTGGCAAAATCTGTCAATGATGCAGGTTGGGGAATGCTCAAATCAATGCTTGAATACAAAGCCATTAGGTTTGGCGTTGATTTTAAAGTCGTCAAAGAAAAATACTCGACAGTAACTTGCTCGTCCTGTTTCGAAAGAACCGGACCGAGTGGACTAAGTGCTCTCGGGGTAAGAGAATTTGTTTGTACAAGTTGTGGAGTAATTCACGACCGCGATTTAAATGCCGCAACAAACATACTTCTCGGTCTAGGACGTTAGACCCTATTAGAGGAATCCCCTTCATTTATGGAGGGGAGGACGTCAATTATAATATCCCTTAACGTAATCATATTTAAATTTACCATTGTCACTTTTTGACCAAAGCATTTCTGAAAACAGAATTTCTTCTGGTTCGTCAGTCTGTCCAGCTAGAAAAGCAATTTTAGCGGCTTCTTTTCTATTAACAAAATTTCCCCTATTTGTGACAAAACCTTGATTTTCTGCTTTTTTACTCATCTTTACACTTATATTAGCAGCTTGGTGAAAACAATCGGCATGGCATTTTCCTATGAAAATTAAATATCCATTTTCTGCAATAACCGCAGCATGCTTTATTATTTCTTTCATCACTCACCCTCCAATTTTTTTAAATATTTCTTGGCATGACTAACATTTATACTGTGATCATTTGGTCTACAATAAGAACATTTGCAAGACCAAGAATCATTTTTACAATCAGCATGACTAGAATAAAACTCCGCAGCTTTAATCACTTTTGATAACGCTTCTCTCATCACATCTACTTGCGATTGGAGTTTCTCGTTGTCTGATTTGAGCTGTTCTATTTTTTCATGCAAATGTTTTTCGTGCGGCCATGACGAGTTTGTAAAGCAAAGTTGATTCTTAAGAAGCTTATTCTCTACCTTCAACGCTTCAATATCTTTCAGTGCTTGTTCATAAACTGAATAAGATATAACTCGATTGTCGATAGTGAATACATGATTACTCTCGCTCATTTCAAAACCTCATCGATTTGTTCAAGTGCTCTAACTGCAAACAAACCAGCTTGATCATCATTCGGTTCTGGCAAATATTTAATTTCATTTAAAGCATCTTTCGCAATTCTCAACGCTTCATTCATTTT
>JAGOTN010000037.1 GCA_018061745.1 Minisyncoccota bacterium | reverse complement strand
TGCGTTATCGAGTAGATGGAATTTTGCATGAAGCGATGAATTTACCAAAACAAAGTGGTCTTTCTATTACTGCGAGAATAAAAGTTTTAGCAAGTTTAAAAATTGATGAAAAAAGATTGCCTCAAGATGGGCGTTTCAAAATTGATTTAGATGGAGAAAAAGTTTCTTTCCGTGTTTCTATTTTGCCAACATATTATGGAGAGAAAACTGTTATGCGTATTTTGCGAGAGGGTGGTGGTGGATATACTCTTGAATCACTTGGTTTTCATGGAGAAGGTTTGGAAAAAATTTATGAAGCGACAAAACAAACAACCGGAATGATTCTTACAACAGGACCTACTGGATCTGGAAAATCTACAACGCTTTATACTTTGTTGGATATTTTGAACACTCCTGATGTAAATATTTCCACAATTGAAGATCCTGTTGAGTATCAAATGAAAAGAGTAAATCAAACTCAAGTTAAACCTGAAATTGGTTTTAGTTTTTCTGAAGGTTTGAGAAGTTTAGTTCGACAAGATCCGGACGTGATTATGGTGGGAGAAATCCGAGATGGTGATACTGCAGGTCTTGCTATCAACGCTGCTCTTACAGGACACTTAGTTCTTTCAACACTTCACACTAACTCTGCTGCAGGAACAGTTCCTAGACTTCTTGATATGGGAGCTCAATCATTTCTTTTGGTTTCAACTTTGCGTGTGATTATTGCTCAAAGATTGGTGCGAAAACTTGGAAAAAATAAAGAGAAATATTTCTTATCTGCTGCTGGATTAAAATCTTTAGCGAAGTCTGTTGATTTGGATAAAGTAATGGAAGTTTTGAAAGAAGAAAAAATTGTTGAACCAAAAGCAACATGGGAGAAAATTCCTTTTTATAAAGCAAAAGAAAGTGAAGGTGACGAAGGTTTTTCAGGTCGAATTGGTATTCATGAAATTTTAAAAACATCTCCGACTATTCAAGAAATGATTATTTCTGGAAAATCAGCAGAAGATATTGAAATACAAGCAAGAAAAGAAGGAATGATGACAATGCTTGAAGATGGAATTTATAAAGCGGTAAAGGGTGTTACCACAATCGAAGAAGTGCTAAGAGTGATTTCCGAGTAAATATAAAAGCAAAATGAAATTTAAATATAAAGCACAAAATTCAACAGGGGGTTATGTAGAAGATGTCCTTGAGGCAAGAGACAATTTTGAGTTAGCAAGAATTTTAAAAGAGAAAGATTTAAATTTAATTTCAGCAAAGCCAATTAGCGGTGGAAAGTTTTCTCAAGCTATTCATTCTATTTTAAATTTTGGAACTGTTTCAACTCACGAAAAAATTCTTTTTGGAAAAAATCTTTCTTCAATGCTTGAAGCAGGCTTGCCACTTTCTCGTGCGATTGAAGTGATGGGGAGACAAAGTCGAAATAAGAAATTTAAGTTTGTGATGAATAGTATTAATGATTCTATTAAAAGCGGAGATTCTTTATCTGGAGCTCTTGCGAAATTTCCAAATATTTTTCCAAAGCTTTTTGTTTCAATGGTTCGAGCAGGAGAAGAATCTGGGGATTTAGTTGGTTCTTTGGGAATTGTTTCTACTCAAATGGAAAAGACTCATGAATTGAAAAAGAAAATTCAAGGAGCGCTTATTTATCCTGGAGTTATTATTACAGCTATGACAGGTATTGGTATTTTTATGCTTATTTTTATTGTGCCTACACTTACAAAAACTTTTACAGAATTGAATGTTGAACTGCCAAAATCAACACAATTTATTATTGCTATTTCAGATATGTTTCAAAATAATACTTTTGCATTGTTAGGAGGAGTGGTTTTCTTTATTGGATTAATTTTTCTTGCTTTTAAAACTTCAGTTGGAAGGCGAATTCTTGATTGGACACTTTTACATGCGCCAATGGTTTCGCGTTTGGTTAAAGAAACTAATTCAGCCCGAACAACTAGAACTTTGTCTGCTTTAATTATTTCTGGAGTGCCATATCTTACTGCTGTAGAGATTACTTTAGGTGTTATGCAAAATTCTTATTATAAAGAAGTTTTGAAAAAAGCTTCAAAAAATGTAGAACTTGGTTTGCCAGTCTCGAAGATTTTTGAAGAAAACCAAAACTTATATCCTGTTTTTGTTTCGGAGATGATCGCTGTGGGAGAAGAAACTGGGGAGTTGGGAAATATGCTTATGAAAGTCGCTGTTTATTATGAAAATGAAGTTGAACAAAAAACAAAAAATATGTCTACAATTGTAGAGCCGTTTTTGATGATTATTGTTGGTGCCGCGGTGGGATTTTTTGCTATTTCAATGATTAGTCCGATGTATTCGTTGGTGGAGAACATTTAAATAAAAAACCTCCGAGCTTGTGGCTGGAGGCGAGAGGATTACGTTTACGGTTGTTTTTGTGGAAAGTAAGGTTTGTAATTATCTAATGTTAGACCAAAAGACTGATAGAAATCGAAACTTTCTTTGAACCGAAGCCGAACACGTTCTGCTTCTGTAGACAGTTTTCCATGTCTATCTTCCATTTTTTCAAGTTCTTCAGCGTTTGATTCCAAGAAATCTTTCACTCTGTGAAGAAGTATCTCAATAGGGAATGATTTTTGATGTGACCCCAGATTTAGACGTCTAATCAATTTTTCGTATTCTTCGCGGAATTGATATACAAGATCAGCGTCTTTGGTGACCTTGTTCTTTTTATAGATTACAAAGACAGTTGTCGTAGTCATGATTATAATGACAAACAAGTCGGCAATTCCGCTTGTTGAACCAAAGAGTTTAAGTGAGAAAGAGATGGATAGTGTGATTACAGAAATCCATAAACCCATAATCTCAGAAGAATGAGCTCGGTGCAGCTGTTTAATCAGGTCGACAACTTGCTCTTCCGTTCTTCCTTTGCGAGACATCCATGTCTTGAAAATTTTAATATCTAATTTACTTAATAGAATCACTTCGGTGAACCATGCGGACCAGTTAGTGATATTTGTTTCTTTTGTTTCTATTGTGCCAATGTTCATGATTTTATGTACGACCGATGTTGGATAGCGAACGAAGACTTCAGGTCTTACTTCTTACAACTTCAGGCTGCAAGAGATTTTTTCATTACGCTTTTGATTGTCGGTTAGCAATCTTCTGTATTGAACATTAATTTAAATAAACAGTGATGTCAAAGGTTAAATAAAAAAGCGCGTCCCGAGGGACGCGCTGTGCGGATCGTGATTATTAATCCGCTTTGGAACTTTTATCTTCTAAAGGTTTGGCGATGATGTTGTCTCTGCAGAACTTGTGCAACTTTCCCAAATTATTTTCATCGATGATTGCTACACACCACCCTTCCTCATCAGCGAAGATTCCAATTTCACCTTTGAAATTACGGAAGGTATCATAATCGTACTCTTTGCTTTTTTTGTTGATCTCAACAAGCAGATCATCCCAAAAAGTTTCCTTCATTTGTACATCTTGTTTGTCGCACAGAGTAGGGGTCCAATCCAGTTTAATTTCAACGAACAAGGAATCCCTTTTTTTAAGTTCTTCCAGAGTCCAACTACTTTCCGACTTGTTTTCAAGTTCCGTATGTAAGTTGACAAGATCACTCGTGATCTTGTTTAAAAACACGAAGTAGTTTTGTCTTTTGGTTTGCTCGATTTTCTCACATGCTTCAGCATATATGATGAAGAAATTCTGCCATTCCTCCGTAAAACGTAGGAGTATGACCGGTTCTCCTCCTAAGAAATCAGGAGGCATTTGTGTCGGTGTCCATTTGATACGTTGTTCGTTCGTCAAATTTTTCAGGCGTTTTTCGAGTTCTAATGCTTCGGCAATCATTATTGTATTTTTTTCAAGGGTTACTGTTCAAGTGAAAATTAATATATTTTACGCCCCGTGTCAATTTGATATACTCTTTTGATAATGCCTAAAGAAAATCCTAAATTCGAAGAAATGAAGAAGATTCGTGATGACATCATGGAGTTGAAAGAGTCTCCTCTATATATAGAGAGGGTGGAGAATGGGTATTTTCCTGTGATTGGAGCCGGAAGCCATGACGCAGATATCATGTTTATCGGTGAGGCGCCTGGAAAAAACGAGGCGAAGACGGGACGGCCTTTTTGCGGGGCTTCCGGCCGTATCCTCGATGAACTTCTTCAAACCATCAAACTAAAAAGAGAAGATATTTATATAACAAACATCGTGAAAGATCGCCCAACTGGAAACCGCGACCCTCGTCCAGAGGAGATTGAAATCTACGCTCCATTTTTAGATAGACAAATTGAAGTTATTCAACCAAAAATCATCGCAACACTTGGAAGATTTTCTATGAATTACATTATGAAAAAATTCGGTCTTGAAAAAGAAATTGAAATTATTTCAAAAAATCACGGAAAAGTTTTTGAAGCAAAATCATCTTACGGAAAAATAAAAATAATTCCTTTGTATCATCCTGCTGTTGCAATTTATTCTCGTACACAATTACCGCAATTAAAACAAGACTTCGAGCTTTTGAAATAGTACAATAGTTATTAATGAATAGAGGATTTACACTTATCGAAACTGTAATCGGTGTTGCGATTTTTGCAATGATAGCAACTTCTGCATGGATGGGTTTGGTAAAAATATTTGATGCCGTAACAATTCTTAGAGTAAAAACAATTGCTGTAAACCTCGGTACTGAACAAATTGAAATTATTAGAAATTTACCTTATTCAAAAGTTGGTATTCAAAATGGTTTACCTGCAGGAGTTATTCCTTATGAACAAGTTTTAGAAAGAGATGAAAAAAGTT
>JAGOTN010000008.1 GCA_018061745.1 Minisyncoccota bacterium | reverse complement strand
AATTCCAAATAAAAGTGCACCAGCATAAACTGAAATTAATTGGGTAAAAGAATAGGGAACATTTTTTGCAAATCCTAAAAAGAAAGCTGTGTACCAAGAGATAAATGAAACTGCACCTGATGCAAAAGCTAAATTGCTCATCCGTGAAGTACTTTTAACATCTATACCATTTGTTTTCCAAGCAATTGTTAAAAGTTTTGGTGTTATTAAAAGATTTAAAAGCGCTCCATTTAATATTATTACAGCAACTACAATCATTTTAGTTAGAAATTTAGCGCTATCTAAAAGCCTTTCTGATTCTGGTAAAAATAATCCAACTCCTGAAACTACTATTACTAACAATCCAACCCAAACGATTTGAGACATTAGTTGCAAGATATTTTTTTCTTCAATTGTAATTTTAAAATCTTTTAAAAATCTTAAGAATAAAACATCACTGATGGTTGCTCCTCCAACTCCGAGAGCAAAACCAAGAAGGTGTAAAAGAACAACATAAGATTTATATTCTGTAAGAATTGGAATAAATGAAAATTCTGAAATTGAAGCTCCGATCATTGCGAATATAAAAATTGCAGTTGAAATTCCCGCAGACATCAAACACCATGAGCACCAAGTTTTTATCAAGAAGGCTTGAACGAATGTCAGATAAAGTGAAAACAAAAATGCGCCGATTGATGCTCCTGTTAAGATAAACATCAACATTTCATTTTTTAGTTCTGGGAAAAAAATAAGAGTAGAATAAATTAAAGCAATTAACCCATAATAAAGTGCTCCGTAAATTTCAAGACCGATTCCTAAAAAACTAGAGAAATCACTTTTGATTACAGAGTCACAATCGGCTCCAAAAGGGCAAACAAGAACTTTTTTCTTGTGCTTCTTTTTATAAATATTGATTGTAATGGTAAGACCTACTAATGCAGCGGCTACTATAAGTAAATAAATTGTTAACATATGAAGATATTGTATATTAATTTATTTTTTTTGACCAAAAAGTTATTGTTTATTTTGATATTGCGAAGAGCCCGATGTTTAGGTAGTATTACCAAAACAGGTTTGACCTGTCTTGAATTGGCGCTTTGCTTCGCAAAGCGCCGCAACCAGATTCATGGAGAGATGGCAGAGTGGTTGAATGCACCAGTCTTGAAAACTGGAGTCTCTGAAAGGGGACCGAGAGTTCGAATCTCTCTCTCTCCGCAAAATAAGGAACGAGTGTAGATACTATAAAAATGCCTCCACAAAGAAAATAAAGCATTATTTGGTATATACTTTCTGTATATGGAATCCCAACCTAAATTCATAAAAGAATTTTCAAAAGAAGAATCACAACCAGAGCGAGATCAACTTGCTTTAGAAATTCGTCAAGAAAGAGCGAAGAATTTTGAAGTAATAAAAGAAGCGGAAAATTTGTCTTCTAAGATTGAAGAGACTTCGGTTTCTTTGCCGGGAAAGATTTCTGATTTTTTTAAATTCATAAAAATACGATCTAGATTGATGAACAATTCTGTTGAAAGTGTCCAAACGGATGCATTGGAAACAAATCTTCCAGATTCTATGAAGGACGCAAAATTGGCGATTGAGGATTTTTATACAAAACAAAAAGTAAAGTGGGAGAACAATCCTTATTCTAAAGAAGATATTGAAAAACATTTTTCTCCGGAACATCTCGCTTCACTTTCTCTTGATGAATACATTCTTCTTTTAAAAAGATTTCCAAGTCAGATGCTTACACATGTCACAAGGCAAGGAGTGCGAGATCATATTGGAGCTGTAAATCACCACGCTGGAGTAGATCAAATGTCGAATGGGTTTAAAGATATTGCTAAAGACGGAAAACTTAAAAGTTCTTTTTCTATTCACGTGACTGAAAATGCAAAAATAGAAGCTATTGCTGATTTTTTAAATTTGGAAAATAAAACTCAAGAACAGGCGATTCAAGATATAGATTATTTGGCGGGGGAAGAGACCCAACATCATCACGGAAGTTTTGCAGATAGAAAATCAGTTCACCTTGCAACTGAAGAAGTTGCGGATGCTCATTATGGATCAGAGACAGGAAATGAAATATTTTTCTCATATCCATCTGCGATGATTGCTTCTCAATATGTTTTTTCAGGACAGTTGTCTAAAGCTGAAGGAGGGTATCACAATAACCAATGGGTATTTTTTAATGAAGACGAAGGACTTGATATTGATGCAGGGTTAGTTTTTATACCTAAAAATGTACAAGTGGATAAAAAGACCGGCTCTAAATATGAATTAAATGAGAATCTTGAACCAATTGAAAATAAAGATTTATATTCGCAAGTTGATAACTTAATTTCAAATGAGGATTTTAAATCATTTGTTCAGGAGTATAAAGAAGTTCTTGGTGGTTCTAGAGAACTTGTTGCGAAGAAAAAAGTTGAAGCCGCACAAATTTTAGAAGAGAAATTTTTAATTACAGATAAGACTATTCAAGAAATGGTAATTGATTATTCGTTTTTAGGTGGAGTTCCTGGTTCTGTTCAATCAGATAAAGAAAAAAAAGATTTTATTAATGGGAGAATGAGAGAAGTGGGGTGTAGTTTTGTGCTTGCAAAAGATACTGTTCCTTCTGAACAATACTGGAATGAATATTTTAATGAAAATAAAAAACCTTCTAAAATTGTTTTTTATGAAGAGAGTGATCCGACTCTTGCTTTGAAAAATTGGAGATTGCGAAATGATTTAGATAAAAAGGATCAGCGACCAGATTTAGGTTTTGGAGAAAATCAAGTAAATCTTTCTGATGCTGAAGATGTTAAAAATAAAGTACCTTCTATCGGTCGGTTCAAAAATTTAGCAGAAAGTGTGGTTGAGGATTTTTATAACAAAGAGTAATTTTTTTCAGATGTTGACATATTTCTAATACATTATAATGTTCTTGGAAAGATTTGTTTTACAAGTCTTCAGAAAAAGCCGGATGCGTGCGCGTCCGGCTTTTTCTGTTTTTGTAATTGCTGTTTTGAAAACAAAAGAAAAAATCGTGAAGCGTCTGGGGACGCTTCACGATTTTGGAGGTATTAATTAAAGTAACTTTCCCAAATTTTTAGGATTAGATAAATCTTGAACAAATACAATATTTCCTGAGGATATTGCCACCTCTATAGGAGAAGGTACTCGATGAACTTTTCCGGGAGGCATCCAAAAACCACAACGGTCTCCTCCGGTGTCAGCACAATCCCATCTGAGACATCCAACAAAAAAATCTGGATCTTTGTCATACCGAACCGCATTTCCAGGCATTTTTGATGGATCCTTACTTTTGTGTAAGGTAATAGGATCCCCGATTAGAATTGGTTCCGAACACCAAGCACAGTTGATTTCCATTTTTCCTATACACTCAAGGCAGTGTTCAGGAGTTCCATTTTCCATTAGAGGCATTTTCATGGTGTATTCACTTTCTTTATTTATGATGACACCTGTTCTTTTTGTTTTGTGGCCACACACTGTTGCGGTGTGTGTTTTTCTGAATGGATAAGTAATCAGATACCAGAAACATACGAGTTTAAACAATATCTTGTGCATTTAGTTTTCTTTTTTTGAGTTGAACTTTTCAGATTGGATACTATCAAATAGTTTGATAAAATAAAAGTATGGAATATTTTGAAAGATCAGCAATGGCGCTTATTGCATCACCGATAATTTTAACTTTATTATTTTGGTCATTGGCTTGGAAAGGGGTGGCACTTTGGAGAGCTGCGAGAAATATGAGTAAAAATTGGTTCATTGTTTTACTTCTCGTGAATACATTTGGACTTTTAGAAATACTGTACATGTTTGTGTTTAGTAAGAAAAAGAATTAGATTGAATTGATGGCAAGATTATTAGGAATTGATTTTGGAGAAAAAAGAATCGGCGTGGCGCTTTCTGATGAAGGTGTTAGGTTGGCTTTTCCTCACACTACAATTATTAATAACAAGGATTCAATCAATGAATTAATGAGTTTAATCGAAGATTATGAAGTTGGAAAAATTGTTATAGGGGAATCAAAGGATTTTAATATGAAAGAAAATAGGATAATGGAGGAAGCTCATAGTTTTGCAGAATCTTTAGAATCCAAATTTTCTAAATTAGCAAAAGATATTGAAATTGTTTTTCACGCGGAATTTCTAACATCTGTTCAAGTTGAAAAAACACATTTTCAATTATCGGAAAGACATAAAGACAGGGGAGTGAAGAAGGGAAAACAGATAGATGCCCAAGCCGCAGCAATTATTTTACAAAGTTATATTGATAGTAATAAATAAAAATATGAGTGAAAACGAAAATACAAATAACGAGGAAATAAAAGATGAAGTGAAAAGCGAACAAGAAGTTTGCGCTGTTGCACCAGCTCCTGTAGCAGATCCAAAAATTTCTATTGATCAGTTTAAAGATATCCAAATTAAAATTGGAAAAATATTATCTGTAGAAATTGTTCCAGACGCAGACAAGCTTTTGAAACTCTCTGTTGATATGGGAGAAGAATCTCCACGACAAATTCTTTCTGGAATCAGAATGTATTTTGAAGATCCTCAAAGTCTTGTTGGAAAGAAAGTTCCTTTTGTTGCAAACCTTGCACCGAGAGTTATTCGTGGACTTGAATCAAATGGAATGATTCTTGCAGTGAATGATAAAGATGGAAATGGTTTCTCACTTTTGGAAGTAGGGGAAAATATTTCAGCCGGAAGTCTCGTTGGGTAGTATAATGTTTTAATGCAATACAAAACAAAAAAACAATCTTTGTTTTTAAAATTATTTCCTGTTCCAAATTTTCTTTCACTTGATCCGGTTGGAATTGATATTTCTTTGAGATCTGTTCGAGCCATGAGATTGAAACATTCAAAATACGGTCTAATTCCAGATAAATATAAAGAAGTTGTTTTAAAAGAGAAGTGTGAGCTTTTGGAGAAACAAGAAGATCTAGAGCATTGCGATGAATTGCGTTCTTCTTTGCGTGAATTAAAAAAAGAATTGAATTTAAAATATATAACACTTTCTTTACCTGAATTAAAAACTTATATTTTCAACACAACATTACCTTTCGAGGCGAGTGAGAGTATTGATGATGCTTTGATTGTTAAACTGCAAGAAAATATTCCTCTAGACTTAAACGATATTGTTTATGATTATGTTGTTTCAAAAATTAATAAAAATAAATCAACAATGGAGGTTGTTGTGACAGTCTTGCCAAAAAATATTATTGAGATTTACACAAATCTTTTTAAAGAAGAAGGCCTGATCCCTGTCGCTTTTGAATCTGAGAGTCAATCTGTTGCACGAGCTGTTGTTGCGGAAAATGATAAAACTCCTTATTTAATTGTAAATTTCGGACATGCGAAAATAAGTTTTGCCATCGTTGAGCAAGAAGTTGTTCAATACACATCTTCTTTGCCTTATTCTACAGAAACAATTCTAAAAGATTTTTCTTGCCAGGAAGCACAAACTCTAAAATCAACTTTGAATAAACTTTTAATTTATTGGTTTACAAATAAACACAATCCAGATTCAGAAGAGAAGATTACAAATGTTATTATGACGGGATCTTTTGCAGATGCTCCGGGGTTGGCAATATTTTTAGAACAGCATCTTCATGTGAGTGTTGGAATAGCAAATGTTTGGAAGAATTGTTTTGATATAAATGAGTATGTTCCTGAAATGGATTTGAAAACTGCTCTTCAATATAATACGGCTATAGGATTGGCTTTAATGAAACAATAAAATGCTGAAACTTTTATTAAATAAAGAAAATAAAGAAATTAAAAGAGAATATGCAATTAGATTTGCAATATTGTTTTTATTTGGATTGTCAGGAGTTTTATTTTTATTTCTAATCTCACTTATACCTGCTTATTTTTTATTAAAAGTTGATCAAAAAGTATTGACTCAAGAATTGAGCGTTGCACAAGATTCCGGATTAAACGCAGACAGAAAAAGATTAAAAGAAAAATTATCAAGTCTTCAACAAACATTGAATATTGTAGATACTCCTAATAATGACATTTCGTATTACATTCAAAAAATTACAGAAAGACAACCGAGAGATATTAATATTTTAAGTATTAATATTGAAAATAAGTCTGAAAAGAGATTCATTGTTATGCAAGGTGTAGCAAATAGTCGCTCAGGATTATCTTCTTTTGTTAAGACTTTAGAAGATGTGACCGAATTCGAGTCCGTAGTGCTTCCTTTTTCTAGTTTTACAAAAGAAACAGAAATACCTTTTTCAGTCACAATCAATTTGGTAAGTAATGTTGAGAAATCATAATATGAAAAATATTAACTCAACAAAAAAATATTTAAGTATTGCAATAGTCGTTTTTGTAATACTTATAATTGCGACAATTTTCTCATTGTTTGTAATCAGTAATGAAAAAGAAAAACTACGTACAATTTCAAATGAATTATCAATTGCAAATAAAGAAGATGTTGTTACTTTGAAAAGAGCAATTCGAAATTATGAAGAAAGTGCTGGCTCTGTAGATGATTTTCTTGTTGGAAAAGACGAAGTGTTTGTTTTTATTAGTGATGTAGAAAAAATTGCAAAAGATAGTGGTGTTGTTATTACCGTTCAAGGTGTTGATTTGTTTGATGTTTTAAAAACTGGAGAGCTCTCACAAAACATAGGACAAGAAAATCCTGAGAGAACTCATGGAAAATTTGTTATGAGTATTCGAGTAGATGGGAATTGGGAATCTGTGTCTAAGTTTCTTTTGAAAATGGAAAATATTCCAAAACATTCAATCATTGAATCTTTCGGATTAACTTCAATTTTTGATTCACAAACAAAGAAACAAACTTGGGCTGGTAATTTTAATATAATGACTACAACAAATTAAATGAAAAATCTAAAATTAAAAAAGAAAAAGAGTCTTTCTTTGATGGGGGTTTCAGTTCGTGTTGATTGGATGGTTTTGTTTGGAATCATTTCATTTATTTTTGTGGTAATGATTTTTGTTTCTTGGAGTATATATTTGTCTATTGAAAAAAATTCTGTATTTTCAGAAGAAGACGAGAAGGGGATAAACCCTCTACATGTAAATACAGAACAACTAGATCGAGTTGTAAATAATTTAAATTCGCGAAAAGAGAAATTCAATAGCCTTTAAATAATTTTGACCTTTTGCAAAACTATTGTTAATGTGTGTAAACGCTCCTGTAGTTAAATGGATATAACTGCGGACTTCTAAGCCGTTATTGTTGGTTCGATTCCAACCGGGAGCACAGAGTTTTTAAGAGACAACCTGTTTATTTGGTTGTTTTTTTATTTTAACAATCCCAACAACAAGACTGATAGTTGCAACAGCGGCCACTGAAGCAAAGCCCTCTTCATTTTTTAATGTGTGAATATCTAGAATAAAAGGAACGATCATTGCACCAACTCCAACAGCGATCATAACTAAAAATTTTACTCGCATAGAAGATAAAAAAACTTTCAAAACATTTCCTCCGTCTGTGATTTGTGCGACTTCGTAGTTGGCACGAAAAGCAGGGAACCATGTTGTCCAAATCCTGTCCTTAACTTCGTATTCATGATTTTCTCCAACCTTTGCGATTTTTTTAAGATAAAGTTTTGCAACAATAATATTTATCAAACCCGCTAGACTCCACCCAACAAAAATAGTGAAAATTGTTCCAGCAAAAACAGCATATCCTGTGACTTGAGATAGAATCGAAATAATAATTATTAAAGTTGTTCCTGGGAAAAAACTTCCAAGAAAATATAGTCCTTCTATAAACACTGAAAGAAAAGCCGCGATGTAAATATGTTTTTCATCAGCCGAAGATAAAAATTTCACCAACTCTTCAACTCCAGGAATCTTTGCATTCAAAAAACCCATTGCACAATATATATAAAGAGAAATCGCAGACAAAATCCAAACTAAAGCTGAGTAATTAAAGGTTTTTTTCGCAATTTCGTTCATTAATGTAAATACTAGCATATAAGCATTTACATAAAAGACTTTTTACGATAATGTGTACTTTGTAAGGGCGATTAGCTCAGTTGGTAGAGCAACTCATTTACACTGAGAAGGTCGGGGGTTCAAGTCCCTCATCGCCCACAAATTTTCCTCATCGATGTGATAATATTTATTCATGTTTGAAGAGACAGTAAAAGTTTTTGATAGTAACAAGAAAACCGAAAGAGGTAATCTTGGTGCGTTTGAAAAAATTGAAGTTCCAAATCCGGAAGAATTTATTCAGCATCACGATACTATTATTGGTAACTTAGAGTTTTTTGTTGGTAGTGGAAATAATGCAGTTGTTTATGATGCCTCTCTTGAAGAAGGTGACAATCGTTCAAACGCCTGTGTCAAAGCTTTGTGGAAAAAAGTTTCAGCGGAAATTACAGAAAGAAGATTTAGTGAATTGCCAGAAACTGCTAAACCCTTGAGAAAAATTCAAGATTATTTCGAACTTGTAAAAGAGAAAAAAAGAAAATTTATTAAAAATGGACACGCGTTTCGTCCTCAAGTAGACCCTGAAACAGAGGCACGATATTCAAACAGAGCAAATCTTTTATTGAAAGAAAATGGTTCTGATGTTGTTGTTCCTTGGGTGCATAGACTTATTGATTTAAAAAGAGGTGATCAAAATTATGACACTGACCCGAGATATTTTTGGGAAGAAGATGTGACACTTTTAATGATGGATAAAATTCATGGAGAAAATATCGAAAAAATTATTTTGGAAGGTGATGATAAAAGGATTGCACCAAAAATAGACTTTGAAAAATTTTCTGGAAAACTTAAAGAAGCGATAGCTATTTTCCATTCAAAAGGTTTGTATCACAATGATTTATCTACAAGAAATATAATGGTTAAGGAGGATGGGGAACCTGTAATTATTGATTTCGGTGGCGGACATCATGGTTTTGAAGGTCAACCTGATCAGATGATGTATGAAGAAAATGTTAAAGATTTAGATAAAGTGTTGAAATGGCTTTCAAAATATTTGGAAAATCCTGACAAAACAGCAGACGAGTTGCAAGACTATCTTGACAAATTAGAAAAATAATAATATAAAATGGAAAACATGAGCACGGTAACAATTAAACACATGGAGCATCCGGATGATGAGAAAATCCTGGAAATGCTAGATAATTTCGAGCAAAACTCTGAAGACGGGTTTCTTCGTCTCAATACTGCAGATCGGGTTTTTGTGATCTCTGGGTCTGAATCTCACGAGAAAATCAAAAATTCAATCACAAATAATGAAGGGCGAGCTTATCCGTTGGGTGAAACTGAACACAATGGAAATAAGTTTGCGGAGTATTCCGTGAATGAATCTTTCTTTAAATCCTAAGCTTCGGCTCGGGATTTTTTCTTTTTAAAAACTATCCTATAGACCTTATCTTTTTTATTGCCCAATTTTGACCAACAATAATTAAATTCTCGGGACCAATTCCAAAAGTGTTCGGGTGTCTTATTTCTTTTAGAAACTCAATTAAAGCTCGAGGAACTCCGTTTTTATCTTTTTCGTAATCAGTGATTTCTTTTTCTAAAAACAAGTTGCTAATATCGTGACCACAAAGCATTCCACCTTCTTTTATTTTCGGCCACCAAAAATGCAAGTCTTCTTGTATTTGTTTATATCGGTGATCCGCGTCAATATAGACCCAATCAAAATATTCATCCTTAAAATTTTTAGATGCAATTTCCGACGAAGTCCTAACAACTTGAATATTTTCATTATTGGATGCAGGGAATTTTTTTAAGATTTCAGCATAAACTTCGTCAGGATTATTGAATGTCGGATCACTTCCATCTTTCCATTGACCTAACCATTCCCAAGGATCAATAAGATACATTTCTTTAGGTTTTGTAATGTCGATTATCTTTTTAGCAAAATCACCCCTCCAAACACCAACTTCTGCTACAACTCCATTTTTTGGCATTAAATTCAAAAAAGTTTCTCTATTTTTAATAACAAGTTCAATGTGTCTATTTTTTGGTTCGTCTTTATTTTGCATAAACAATTTGTAGATCATTTTTAATATTTTTATTATACAAAACAACCATAAAATGCGATATAATTTTTCAGATGAGTGAATCTAATGAAAATATATTTGAAAATATAAAAGTGATTTTTGAATCAGAAGATGTTGTCGCGATTAATAAGCCAGCTGGTCTTGTTGTACACGGAGATGGCAAAACTGATATTAAGACTTTGGTTGATTGGATTTTAGAAAAATATCCAGAAAGCTCAGATGTGGGGGAGCCGATTGTTTCTGATAAAACAAATATATTACGCCCGGGAATTGTGCATCGTCTTGATAAAGATACTTCTGGTGTAATGCTTATTGCTCGTACAGAAAAAGGTTTTGAGAATTTAAAAAAACAATTTCAAGATAGAATAATTCAAAAAAATTATCACGCTTTTATTTATGGAAATATAAAAGAAGAAATTACTATTATTGATAAACCGATAGGGAGAAGTGGAAAAGATATTAGAAAATGGACTTCTCTTCGTGATTCACGCGGACAGATGCGAGAAGCTCTGACACTTGTGCGCGTTTTGAATCGAGGAAATTACGAAGGAGAGATTTTTGCATACGTAGAGGCGGAACCCAAAACAGGAAGAACACATCAGATTCGCGTTCATTTAAAAGCAATTGAAAAACCAATTGTTTGTGATTCTTTGTATGCACCAAATCGAGATTGTCTTTTGGGTTTTAAAAGAATGGCCCTTCACGCAAGAGAGATTTCTTTTTACGACACAGAAGGAGAGAGGAAAACAATCGTTGCAGATTTTCCAGAAGATTTTCAAAATGCTTTAAAGTATTTACACAGATAATTAAAATTGCTAAATTGAAAATTGAAGTATTTCAAAATTTCCGTAACAACCCGGAAGAAAGGAGGTGGGGGTTCCTGTCTGGCGCAGGCGGTTTTACCGCCTGCGCCCTTTGTTTTTATCTAAACCAAAAGCATCTTGCTCGTATAAAACCTTTGTGTTAAAGTACCCCGACATATGAATAGAGTAATATCACCAGTAAACATAGAAGCACGACGAACTTTGGACTTACGAGCCGGGGATACTGTTCGTGTATCTCAAAAAATTGAAGAAAAAGGAAAGACTCGAATCCAAATTTTCGAAGGTCTAGTTCTAGCTCGAAAACACGGAACAGAAGCCGGAGCTACTTTTACAGTTCGTCGATCTACTGGTGGATACGGAGTTGAAAAAATCTTCCCACTATACTCTCCAATGATTGATAAAATCGAAATCACAAAGCGTTCAAAAGTTCGAAGAAGCAAGCTTTACTACATCCGAAGAAAAGCTTTAAAACAAATTTCTAAGAGAATGAAAATGTTGTTTGTTAATATCAACGATTCTGTTAAGCCAGAAGATTTAGATATGCCAGAAGTTCCAGAGGATGAAGAACTAACTCCAGAAGAAATCAAATTAGCAGAAGCTGAGTCTGTTGAAGAAGTTTCTGAAACTCCAGAGGAAATTGTTGCAGAAGAAATATCTGAAGAAAATAAAGAAGCGTAATATCTTTTGTTTGTTAATATAATTAGATGGAATCATTTAAGCCGTCTTTTGAAGCAGAAGAAAATATTAATAAATCATCCTTTAGTAAATATCTAGATGGCGTAAATGAAAATCTAATTTCAGGACGTTTAGCCGAAAAAAACGGAGAAGAAAGCTTTAAAAAATATTACGTAGAAAAACTTGAGAGGGAACTTTCTGAAGACCCTGAACTTGAAGCGCTTTACGATACTTGTATTAAAGGTGAGAATATAGAACTACTTCGTAAAAAATCTGAACGACAATTACAAGAATTAGAAAATGTTTATGTTGATAACCCGTCTTTGTTTGAACTAGGAAATTTTGTAGAAAGACAGAATAAGCTAATGGATTTTATCAGAGCTATTGATAAATTTTCCGTTGTTCTAAGCACAACAGAATCTGACAGAAAAGAATTTACAGCCCCTCGTCAGAGAGGAGAATCAAAATCTTTTGGATTTCAAGATGCAATTATTCACGCAGACAAATATGTTTATGCTTCATTTGCGGAAATCCCTCATTACATGACAGGGCCTTTAGATTCTCATCACACTAAATTAAATATGGACAAAGAAACTCAACTTAGATCCCATATGGTTTTTCAAGATTATGCAAACATCATTGCGAGGTCAGAGAACCATCCAACAAGAGAATATTTAAATAATATGTTTGATTACGATACAGGAAAAAGAATTTTAGCTACATATTTAGCGTCTGTATTTGATTCAGTTGATGAAGCCGTTGAATTTATTAAGAGAAACAATGATCCTTATCATGCACAAAGGTGGGATGAGGCGTTACAAGATGAAAATATAAAAGCTCGTATGCAAAAAATAAAAGAAAAAACAGGAATTGAGCCACCTTTAAGTTTTGAAATAAAAATCCCAAACAATGCTTACGCAGTTGAATAATAATAAATTTGTGCCATAATTGCCGAGCACTACAAGAACAACATAAGCCAATATGGCGGCTATAGCTTAGTGGTAAAGCCCCAGTCTGTGGATCTGGTTACGAGGGTTCGATTCCCTCTAGTCGCCCAAATTATTTTTATAAAAGAAAAAATCGACCCTAAATCAGGGTCGATTGTTGTTTCTTTCGTGAGCTATTCGTCTTCGACGATATAGATCCGTATAGTATTTGTTTTGCTCATGTGGAGTCATTACTAGCAGGGCAGACAAGTCACCTTGTAAGGAGATATGAAATTCATCTTTCCTGATCCACAATCGATACCACCAGAGAAGAAATCTTTTGTTCCAAATCCTTCTCCAAATATTATCTATTTCACACTTCACATCAAACCACCAAAAAAATAAGCCGAGTTTTATTTCTTGTAGCTTTTTCATAAGACATAAGATCTGTTTTTATCGCATCATAGCAAATACAATATTTTTTGCTACAATTAAAAAATGGAAAAAAATACATCAATGTTGTTCATCGGGGTATTAATAGCAGGTTTCTTTATTGGTTATTTATTTGGTAACTCTAGCCTTACAAGTTCAAATATTCATAAAATGCCAGACGGTACAATGATGGCAAACGATCACGCTCATGATTCTATGGAAGAAATGATGCACGAAATGTCAGATTCTCTTGTGGGGAAGACCGGTGGAGATTTTGATAAAGAATTTTTAACACAAATGATAGTTCATCACCAAGGTGCCGTTGAAATGGCTGAAATGGTCTTAAAACAATCAAATCGTCCAGAATTAATACAATTAGCAAAAGACATTATTTCTGCTCAAAATAAAGAAATTAAGATGATGCAAGACTGGAACGTTTCTTGGTCTAATTCACTACCTCCAGTTCCTGTTACCGATAATCAAATAAGTCCACCTAATACGGGTGCTGTCGCTTGTACAATGGAGGCAAAAATTTGTCCTGATGGATCTGCTGTAGGGAGACAAGGTCCAAATTGTGAGTTTGCTAAATGTCCTGGAGTTTAAGATTTAAGATAAAAACTATGTCTAAAACAAAAATTGTACTAACAATATTAGCGTTTCTGGGAATATTAGCTTTATTTAATTAGCTTTAAAGGCAGGAGAAAGAATTATCGCTGACGCGCTTTTCGACGAGGATTTAACTTATTGATTCTGTAAAGTCGCCCACGGCGTCGAACCAATTGATCTCCTGGTTTTTCTTTTCTGATTGATGACTTAACTTTCATGGTTTTTTGGGTTTTTTCTAGTTAGTCATTTCTATCATATTACGCAAACTCTTGCAAATGTCCTTTGTCAATTTTCTAATCTTTTTTATCCACAGTCTATTATATTTTTATTGAAACTTTAGTTAGGGTATTCTATTTCAAAATTGTATACTTGTATTACTTTATTCGAAAATAATTTGTAAACACATGACACCACTTGAAATCACTGTCACAAAACGCGATGGTACAAAAGCAATCTTCAATGCAGATAGAATTAACAGAGCAATTGAAAGAGTTTGTATAGATTTACCAAACGCAACTGAGATGGTGATGCAAGTGGCTACCGAAACTTCTCTTACTTTGTACGATGGTGTTACAGAGGATGAGTTGGACGAAGCTGTTATAAGTGCAGCTCTACAAAATATTAAAGAAGATCCAAATTACGATATTGTTGCAAAAAGAATTCTCCTAAAAACAATTTACGCTCGTGTTCTGGGTGATTTTGATAAATTAAATAATGAAGCTCCACAAAATTTACATGTAAAAAGATTTCCTGAACATATCAAACAATGGACTGATAGAGGTCTTCTTGATAAAAGAATGATTGAGAAATTTGATTTGCCAGATTTAGCAAATGTTATTGATATTTCTCGAGATGAACTTTTTAATTACGCTGGTCTATCCGGATTATTAAACAGATACGCTTTGAAAGGGGAGAATCAAAAAGCAATAGAGACTCCGCAGTTTTCTTTTATGAGAATCGCGATGGGACTTTCATACAACGAAGAAAATCCAAATGAACAAGCGAAAAAGTTTTACGATAAATTATCAAAACTAGAATATCTTCCTGGAGGTTCAACAAACTTAAATTCAGGAACATCAATGCCTGCACTTTCAAATTGTATTCTTCTAGAAATTCACGATTCAATGGATCACATCGCGAAATCTGTTTCAGATATTATGCTTCTTTCAAAAGGTTCTGCGGGTATTGGAGCTTCTGTTACAAAACTTCGTGCGTCTGGTTCACCTCTAACATCTTCAAACACTGTTTCATCAGGACCTATTCCATTTTTGAAAATTATTGATGTTGCTATTCGTGCAATTCAAAGAGGAGGAAAGAAAAAAGGTGCATTGGCTTTTTATATGGAAAACTGGCATGTGGATTTTCCAGATTTTCTTGAGGCAAGATTTAATAACGGAGATGAACACTTGAGATTTAGAACAGCCGATACTGCTGCTTTCATTTCAGATGAGTTTATGAAGAGAGTTAGAAACTCAGAACAATGGTACATGTTTGATCCAAAAGAAGTTCCAGATCTAAATGAACTTTACGGAGAAGCTTTTTCAAAAAGATACAACGAATACATTGCGATGGCAGAATCAGGGAAGATGAGAATGTATAGAAAAGTTCCTGCTCGAGAACAATACCGACAAATTACAGCCAGTCTTGTTTCAACATCTCACCCTTGGATTACTTTCAAAGATCCAATCAACTTACGAGCACTGAACAACAACACAGGAACAATTCACATGTCGAACTTGTGTACAGAAATTTGTTTGCCACAAGATAAAGAAAATATTGCTGTATGTAACTTGGCATCAATAAATCTTTCTCAACATTTGAAAGGAAAAGAAATTGATTGGCAAAGATTGGAAAACAGTGTGCGTATTGCTGTTCGACATTTAGATAACCTTATCGATATCAACCAGCTTCCAGTAGTTGAAGCTTCAAATTCAGATAAATCAAACAGAGCTGTTGGTCTTGGAGTTATGGGGCTTGCTGATATTTTTGAAAAAATGGGATGGTCTTATGAACATAAAGAAGCTTATGATTTTACAGATAGACTATTTGAATTTGTTAGCTACATGGCGATAGATGAAAGTGCCAACCTTGCACAAGAAAGAGGAAGTTACTCAAATTTTGAAGGTTCAGAATGGTCAAAAGGAAAAGTTCCAATTGATACTTTAGAAAGATTAGAAAAAGAAAGAGGAATTCCTTTGACTGTAGATAAAGGTTCAAAACATGGAGGATTGGATTGGAATGTTCTTAGAGAAAAAGTTAAAAAAGGAATGCGAAATGCAACATTGATGGCGATTGCTCCAAACGCAAACATCGGACTTATCGGAGGAACAGTTCCAGGAATCGATCCAAGATTTGCTCAAGTTTTCTCACGAAATAAAATTTCAGGAAAATATTTAGACATCAATGTAAACCTTGTTAATGAATTAAAAGAAAGAGGAATTTGGGAAAGTATGAAAGGAAAGATTTTTGAAACTCAAGGTGATATTGAAAACATTGAAAACATGCCACAAGAGTTGAAAGATATTTACAAAACTTCTTTCACAACATCTCCTTATGCATTTATTGAAATTGCAGCGCGTGCACAGAAGTGGGTTGATCAGGCACTTTCTAGAAACATGTATCTTCGAACACGAGACAACGAAGAGATTATGAAAATTTATTCAACAGCTTGGGAGAAGGGAGTTAAGACAACATATTATTTACACATGGAACCTCGACACACAGCTGAGCAATCAACTTCAAGTGTTAACAAAGCTGTTGCGATGGGAAAGACAGGTTTTGGTGCTATGAAAGCAAAAATGGCAGCGACATCTTTTGTTCCAGAAGAAGTTGTTGGAGAAGCTGTCGTTTCTAATACAGAAGTAAAAACACATGAACCAGTTGTTTCAACAAAAAATGACGGTCCAGTAGATCCACAAGAAAGATTTGTTTGCGATTCGTGTCAGTAAGAATTGTCAGTAATTATTAAATAATCTAAATATTATGTTAATTGGAATTCCAGAAGAAAAAGACTACAACATTTATCCTTCAACATATTCATGGGCGAGAGAAATGTATGAGCAAGCTGTTGCGAATACGTGGTTTCCAAAAGAAGTTCCATTGAAAGAAGATTTAGATGATTTGCAATCGATGACTGAAGACGAAGTTGATGCTGTGAAATTTATCATGTCTTTCATGAATCCAGCAGAGCTTGTTGTGAATCGTTCTATTGCACTTGGAATTTATCCTTATATCAAATCTGCAGAATGTCATTTGTTTATCGCAAAATGGCTTTATGAAGAAGCAAACCACTGTATGACTTTTGAATACATGTTGGAAACTTTTCCGTGGGATAGAGATGAGATTTACGGAAAACATTTGATTACTCCAGCTATGCAAGCAAAAGAAAAATTTGTTCAATCTTTTACAGAGAGAATGACTTCTGCAACTTTGGATATTTCTAGTCCAGAAGGGAAGAAAGATTTTATTAGAAATCTTGTTGCGACAAATGTGATCATGGAAGGTGTTTGGTTTTACTCTGGATTTATGGTGATGCTTTCTTTCAGACAAAGAAACAAACTTCGAAACTTCGGTTCACTTATCAACTGGATTATTCGTGATGAAAGTTTGCACTTGAAATTTGGAATGACACTTCTTCTAACAATTCTTGAAGAAAATGCGAGTTTGATTACAGAAGAGTTTGCTACTGAAATTCGTGATTTGATTGTGAGAGGTGTTGATTTGGAAATTGCATACAACCATGAACTTTTCCCAAATGGAATTCTTGGATTGAACGCTGATTATGTTAATCAGTATGTGAAATATGTTGCTGATCGACGACTTGAAGAACTTGGATTTGAAACTCACTACAATGTACAAAATCCTGCAAAATGGATGGCGACATCAACAGATGTTTTGGAACTTGTGAATTTCTTTGAACAACAAAATACAAATTACGAAGTTAATACAAGCGCTTAATTAAAAATATGACAGAACAATTTCCAGATAGTGAATTAAAAAATGCTGAGATTCTTATAAATGCAGAACAGTGTTTGTGTCGCGGGGGAGATAAGACTGGTTTTTGTGATAAAGAGTGTGAATTTAGATCTGATGTCAAAAAACAAATTGCAGATATGCACGAAAGGAATTCAAATAAATCAAGTGAAGAATAAAGAATTGAAAGAAGAAGAACTTGATAAAGAGTTATCGTTAATGATAACCTCTAATCAAGAAACAAGAATAACGAGCATAATGTTATTTGTCTTACTTGTTTTGATTTTAATTACAGTTGTAATACTTTAAAAATGATTCTATTAGAAGGAAAGAAAATTTCCGACGAAAAATCGGAAGGTTTAAAAAATGATTTCTCAAAACTAGATTATAAATCTACACTTTTAATTGTGCGTGTTGGTGAAGATAAAGCTTCGGATGTTTATGTTTCTAAAAAAGTAGAGTTTGGTGAAAAGATTGGAGTGAATATAGAAGTGGCTCATTTTGAATCATCTGTAACTGAAGAAGAAATTATTTCAAGAATAAATAAAGGGAATGAAGACAGACTCGTGAAGGGGATAATTGTTCAACTTCCTTTACCTGTAAACTTTGATAAAGAGAAAATTATCAATGCAATTGATTCTGATAAAGATGTTGATGGTCTTACAGCAAAAAATCTTTGGAGACTGATGAATGATGGTTCTGGAATTATTCCTGCGACTGCGGGTGCTGTGGATTTACTTTTGAAAGAATACAGTATTGATGTTTCTGGAAAACATATTGTGATTGTTGGAGATTCAATTTTAGTGGGGAAGCCGATGGCGATTCACTTTTTAAATAGAGATGCGACTGTGACAATTTGTCATGACAAAACTCGCAACCTGGCAGACTTCACAAAACAAGCAGATATTTTAATCGTAGCTGTTGGAAAACAAAACTTAATAAATAGTTTTCATATGGGCACAGATCAGGTCGTTGTTGATATTGGAATTAGTCGTTTAGATGATGGAAAGGTTGTTGGTGATGTGGATTTTGATTCTGTAAAAGATATGGTGTCTGCGATTACGCCTGTTCCTGGAGGAATTGGCCCTTTGAATGTATTTTATTTATTTGAAAATCTGCTTTTGATTAGCAAAAAATAGGAGTATAATTGGTTATTATCCTTAAAAATTAATTTTATGAATTTAGGTTCAGATCGTTTTGTTTCAGATAGATCATATGCTGTAGGGAAAGCACTTTACGCAGGTGTTATCGTTTTGATTTTATTGTCAGTTTTTATTCTTACAAAAGTTGTAACAGAAGTTGTTTCTTGGTCAGAGGGAGATGAGAATTATCCTCAAAGAACAATTAGTGTTACTGGGGAAGGAGAAGCACTTGCTGTTCCTGATGTTGCTGAATTTAATTTTTCAGTAAATGAAAGAGGAGACTCAGTGGAAGCTGCACAAGGAATTGCGACAACTAAAATGAATGAAGCAATTAAATTTCTAAAAGATAAAGGTATTGCTGAGAAAGATATTAAAACAACAGGATACAATGCGTACCCACAATATGAATACAACAATTGTACTGGTGGATATGTTTGTATAAACAATCAAAGACTTATTGGTTATGAAGTTAGTCAAACGATTTCTGTAACAGTTCGTGATACTGCAAAAGCGGGCGAATTACTTTCAGGAGTTGGAGAAACTGGAATTTCAAATATTTCAGGAATTTCATTTAAGGTTGATAACATAGACAAGTATAAAGAAGAAGCGAGAATGGAAGCGATTGAAAAAGCTAGAGCTCAAGCTGATGTGCTTGCAAAGGGTCTTGGTGTAAAAATAAAAGAAGTGGTTAGTTTTAGTGAAGATTCAAACCCTTCTTATGCTCCAGAATATGGAATGGGAGGTGATGCTATGATGGCTAAATCTGCTTCTGTGGCACCAGAATTGCCTGCAGGGGAGGAGAAGATTACAAGTAGGGTGTATGTGACGTTTGAGATTAGATAGT
>JAGOTN010000036.1 GCA_018061745.1 Minisyncoccota bacterium | reverse complement strand
TTTATTTTTTCAGAAGTAATATTTGCTGTACCTAAAACACTTCCAGAAATTATAGTTGTACCAGAAATAATTCGCACATGCGTATTAGAATTATTTTCTAAATTTACACTTGCTCCAATTAAAATTAAATCGCCTTCTATTTTTGCATTTTTAAGAATTTTAATTTCAGAACCAATCACAACAAGATCACCTGATATTGAGTTTTCTACTGAAACAACTCCACCAACAACACGTACATCTCCTTTTATATTTCCTTTTATATTTAAATTTCCTCCAACAACTACAACATCACCATTTACGTTTCCTAAAATATCAACATTATTACCGGCAACTACAACATCACCATTTACTTCCCCTAAAACTTTTGGATAACCTCCGGCTAAATAAATATTTCCAGTAAGCTTTTCAACTTGTTCAACATTTGCAGACTTGTCAGTTCTTATAGTAGATGCAAAAGAATACGAAGGTACAACTAATACTGCCAAAATAAATAGGATTAAAGCCGTTTTAAGATAAGCTTTTTTCATAAAATGATATTAACACTTTTTACTATAAATTTCTAGCTTTTCAAAACCCAACCATCATTTAACATCTCTTCTGCTTTTTTCCATTTCACCTCTCTTTCTTCTCCATCTTTTTCAATTTTAACAATATCATTTCTTCCAAACTTTGAAGATGTTGCCTCTTGTCCAGCATTAGCTGATTCATCTTGACTTGAAATCATTTGAGCTTGTTGCATTGTCTTTTTTAATTTTTCTTCTTCTTTTTCAAAAGCTCCAGCACCAATATGACTTAACAAACTAATAATATTTTCATCCACACCAACTAACATCTCGTTATATACAGCAAGACCTTCTTTTTTATATTCAATAAGCGGATCTCTTTGACCATAAGCCCGTAATCCAACACTTGATCTTAAATAACTCATCAACTCTAAATGATCAATCCAAAAATTATCAATTGATTGCAACATCAATCTTCGCACAGCTGAGATTAATTCCTCATCACTTAAAATAGTTTTCTTCTCTTCAAGAATTTTTGAAACTTTTTCATCTAAATCTGAAAGTCTTTTTAATTCTGCCTCTATATAAGAAACATCTCCAAGTAATAATTTTCTACGTCTTTCGTAAATAGATTTTCTTTGTGTATTCAAAACGTTATCGAATTCCAAAATATGTTTTCGGGAATCAAAGTTGAAACCTTCAATTTTTGTTTGAGCAGATTCAAGAGATTTTGTAATCATTTTATTTTCAATAGGTTCATCTTCAGGAAGACCAAGTTTACTCATCAAAGTTTTTACACCAGTCGAAGCAAAAATACGCATTAAAGAATCGTCCAACGAAACAAAAAATTGTGTTTCTCCTGGATCACCCTGACGACCAGAACGACCTCTCAACTGATTATCAATTCGGCGTGCCTCATGTCTCTCTGTTCCAGCAACAAACAAACCACCAAGCTCTTTTACTTCTTTATATTTATCTTCATCATACGGTGCACCTCCTAAAATAATATCAACTCCACGACCAGCCATGTTTGTTGCAATAGTCACAGAACCTTTTCTTCCTGCTTGTGCAATTATTTGTCCTTCTTGTTCATGGTTTTTAGCATTCAAAACTTGATGAGGAACTCCTTCTGAATTTAAGAAAGATGAAAGTAATTCGTTTGTTTCAATTGAAACTGTTCCAATCAAAACAGGCTGACCACTTGCGTGAACTGCTTTTATTTTTTTTGCAATTGCTTTAAATTTTCCAACTTGAGTTTGAAAAATTAAATCATCTCTATCAAAACGAATGGTTGGAGAGTTTGGAGGAACTGTTACAACATCAAGATTGTAAACTTTCAAAAATTCTTCTCCGTTTGTTTTTGCTGTACCAGACATACCAGAAAGTTTTTCGTACATTCTAAAAAAGTTTTGATATGTAATAGACGCGTATGTTCTAGACTCTTGTTGAATTTTTACACCTTCTTTTGCTTCAATAGCTTGGTGAAGTCCTTCAGACCATCTTCTTCCTGGTTGCATACGTCCAGTGAACTCGTCCACAATCATTATTTCATTATCTCTTACAACATACTGTTTATCTTTTTTGAAAAGAGATTTTGCTCGAACAGCTGTTTCCAAATGATGAACATATTTAACTCCTTTTTCTGTATAAATATTTTCTATACCCAAAGCTTTTTCAGCTTTATCAATTCCAGAGTCATTTATAGAAACTGCTTTTAATTTTTCATCGACTTCAAAATCTTCTCCTTCAATAAGTTGTGTTGCGATTTGTGCAAAAACTTTATAAAGATCTTGTGAATCTGCAGCTGGAGCAGAAATAATAAGTGGAGTTCTTGCTTCATCAATCAAAATTGAATCTATCTCATCTATAATTGCAAAGTTATAACCTCTTTGACGCAAAGAATCTACATTGTATTCAATATTGTCTCTCAAATAATCAAAACCAAATTCACTATTTGTTCCGTATGTAATATCAGCAAGATAAGATTCTTTTCTTGTTACAGGTCGCAAAAATTCATGCACAATTTTAAATGAACCTTCTTCATCTCGCGTTTCATCTAAATTTTGATGAGCAGAATCATAAATAAAAGAACCTGCTTGGGTGATAACTCCCACTTTCAATCCTAAGAAGTCGTGAATTTGTCCCATCCACACAGCATCTCTTTGAGAAAGATAATCGTTCACTGTTACAACATGAACACCTTTTTCTGTTAGTGCGTTTAAATAAGAAGGTAGAGTTGCCATCAGAGTTTTTCCCTCTCCAGTTCTCATCTCAGCAAGATTACCGTCATTTAAAATCATTCCTCCAACAAGTTGAACATCGAAATGTCTTTTTTCTAAAACTCTTCTTGAAGCCTCTCTTACAACAGCAAAAGCTTCTGGCAAAATATCGTCTAAAGTTTTACCTTCTTTTAGACTCTTCTTAAATTCTTCAGTTTTTAGTCTTAGTTCTTGATCAGAAAGTTTTTCAAGCACAGGTTCGAACGCATTAATAACAGGAACTCGCGCTTCGTAGCCCTTCAACATCTTTGTGTTTTCGTCTTTAAAAATACGTCCTAAAAAACTCATAGAAAAGCATAATAACATAAAACACCTACCACGGCGACATGATAGGTGTTTTATTTTTAGAGGATCAAAGAATCGATTATCGTTTCTTTGTTGTCTTCTTCTTAGCAGCTGGTCGTTTTGTTGTCTTTTTTGCAGCTGTTTTCTTAACTGCTTTCTTTGCTACTTTTTTAACAACTTTTTTTACAGACTTTTTTGGAGCTGCTTTTTTTGTTGTTTTTTTCTTTGCTGGCATGTGACTTTATTAATTAATTTTATTTAAATAATTCTCGACCTCTATGCATCAATTATCGGACACATGAAACTTACTTACAATATTTTTTTAAACAAATGTGTGGATAAACTTTTTTTAAAAAATATTTTTTATTTTATTTTTAAAATAAAAAAAAGAATTCAGAAAAAATATTTCATAAAAATTTTTTAGCTACTCGGCTTCGCCTGCGTAAAAAAAAATTTTATGAAATATTTTTTCACACAACTAATTTAAATTATTAAACAAGAATTAATTTTTAAAACGCAAAATGGTAAAACCAAAAAACTCTGCAAAATTTTTTGCAGAGTTTTTTTAATTTATTCCCGATTCGAAATGGCCGGCAGGTACGAGCTCCAAAATGAATATCATGTGAGTGCAGCTGTCGGCCATTTCGAATAACGAACTCCTATAAATTATATCCAATCAATAAAAATTAACAATTCCCAACAAACAAACTAGTTATGTATTCTTTATCAATTCTTTATACAGTCTTTTATACTATAGATAATACTGGCCTATTATTTGTAGTTTTATATAAAACAAAAAGACCCGCAAGCGGGTCTTTTTGTGGATATTCATTTTTGGCGCTGCATACCGCAACACTCACAACTAATATCCTATCACACTTTTAGAATAATGCAACCCATCAAATTAGAAAACAGGCTCTCCTGCTTTAATCTTTTCTACAATGAAATCAGATTGTTTTTTTGCTTGTGGAAATTTCTTAGACAACTCATCTAAAATTTCAATTGCTTTTTCTGAATCACCTGAACGATAGTAAGCAACAGCAAGTGAAGCGTAAGCTTGTGAGTCTTCCGGATTTTTTTCTAAATTATTTTTCGAAAGATCAATAACTCGATATCCCTTACCAGAATTGAAAGCTTCTTCAATCAAAGACTTGTAAAGTTTTTCATCTCCCGCTCTTAAAGATGATTTAACATAAGTACCCCAAATTAAATCATTCTCAATATTGATTTCATAAGTTTGTTTTGCTAAAGCTAAAGCTTCTGCTTTATTCCCTTTTTGGAAAAGAATCTCAATTACAGTTTGATACATAAATTGTTTTTTCGGAGAGATGGCAATTGCTGATTCAAAAAACTTTAAAGAAGTATCAAAATTTCCTGTCTGTGCAATGAAAGCTCCGGAAAGTAACAAGGTTCTAGAATCCTGAGGATTTTTTTCAATATACTTTTGTATTTCTGAAGCAGTTAGATTAACAAATTTTTGTTTTAATTCAGGACTAACATCTTCAAATCTAATAACCTTAGCTGTAAATTCAATAAGTTGTGTCAGAGTTTCTTGAGTACCAAAACTATTTCTAGCTAAAGATTTTTCAAAAATATCTAGACTATTATTTACATCAGCAAGTGAAGCTGGACGAATCGCTTTCAAAATTTCTTTATTTTGAATATAACCTTCGGCATTCATTCCCCACACAGCGAAAGGAGTTCCTAATAAAACTAATAGAGCCAGAGCCAATGCAATATGTTTCGGAATAATAATTTTCTCGCAAGTCTTAAAAGGTTTTGCAACTTGTGAATGAATGAAAGCAAGAATCAAAAACAAAACTATATAACTTGTAAGACTATCGAAAACAAACATCACATGGACGAAGTATGCGGCAAACATTGCAGTAAAAGATGCCTTCATTGC
>JAGOTN010000007.1:6942-19620 GCA_018061745.1 Minisyncoccota bacterium | reverse complement strand
TTCTTCTTTTTTATCTTCTCTTTTGAAAAAATTAGAAACAGCTGCAAGATTTGGTTTCAAATTTATATTTGATTTAGAAATTGCAAACACAGAACCTCCAATAATAAACAACGCAACGATAGATCCTGCAATAATTATACTTTTTTTACTAATTTTTCTAACAACTTTAGCTTCTCTCGGTTGTACCGATGCAAAACCATATTGTTTTTTACGATTATGTATTCCCATATAAAGGAACTATACTCTCTGATTTTAACCAGTCAACTTGACATTAGTTGTTATGAAATGCTGTATATTAAACATTGATATACACAGTATTGCGATAAAAAAGCTTTGTGTTATACTGTTCTCACGTCGATGGTTACTATTTTACCCATTATTCAAATAATTCTTGCGGTTATTCTAATAGCCACAATATTACTGCAGACATCATCTGCGGGTATTGGCGCTTTAGGAGGAGGAGACAGTGTAGATTCCGGCTATCACACAAGAAGAGGATTTGAAAAAACATTATTCAAATCGACAATAGTATTAGCAATCGCTTTTACAGTTATCTCATTTGTAATATTTGTACTAGCTTAAACAAGCTTGGATTTAAAATAGTTCTATTCAGACATTAAAATATTGTGAAAAAAGTAATACGCTTATTTGGCAAAAAGTTTAATATTTCTATTTTTAATAACATAGCAAAAGCTATTAGTAATTTTTCTTTTGCAGAAAAAATCATCTTTGGAATATTTTCTGTAGTCTTTGTTTTGTCTACACTTTTAATACTTTCTAAAGTAAATGAACAATTTTTAGTTAAAATACCAAAAGTTGGAGGAACTTTATACGAAGGTGTTGTTGGAACTCCTAGATTTATTAATCCCCTTTTAGCTATTTCTGAAACAGACAGAGATCTAACAACATTAATTTATTCAGGATTAACAAGAATCACACCCGAAGGAGATGTAATCCCAGATATTGCATATTCATATGAAGTGACAGAAGACGGATTGGAATATATTTTCAAAATAAGAGATGACGCAGTTTTTCATGATGGAAAACCTGTTACAGCAGATGATGTTGTATTTACAATTGAAAAAGCAAAAGATTCTGTAATAAAGAGTCCAAAGAGAGCAAACTGGGAAGGTGTGACTGTTGAAAAACTATCTGAAAATGAAATTAGATTTGTTTTGTCTCAACCATATTCACCATTTTTGTTTAATACAACACTAGGAATTTTACCTAAACATATTTGGGATAATGTTTCTTCTGAAGAATTTGCTTTCACACAAGTAAATATAGAGCCTGTTGGATCTGGTCCTTACAAATTATCAAAAATACGAAGAAACTCTGCTGGTATTGCAGAAAAATATGAATTAAAATCTTTTGATAAATTCACTCTTGGTAAACCTTATATAAAATATATTCATTATTCTTTCTTCAAAAATGAAGAGCTACTTTTAAGTGCATTTAGAGGCAATCAAATAAATTCAATCAATAGTATCCAACCTTCTAATGCAAAAAAACTTGAAGAAGAAGGTTACGTTGTAAAAGAGTTTAGTTTACCGAGAATTTTTGGAGTTTTTCTTAATCAAAGTAAAGCGCCAATATTAGCATCCAAAAAAGTTCGATTAGCACTTGATAAAGCAATCAATAAAGAAACTGTTGTTGAAAATGTTTTATATGGATACGGAACAGTGGCCAATGGACCAATTCCAGAAAGTATTATTCCTTTTACACAATTAGATAATTCTGAGGAAAATAAAAAAGAAGAAACCACTTCAAACATAGATGAAGCAAAAATTATCTTAGAAGAAGCTGGATTTAAATTAAATGATAAGGGTATAATGGAACACAAGACAAAAGAAGGTACAGAACTTTTGAGTTTTAGTGTTTCAACAGCAAATGTTCCTGAATTAGTTGCGGCGGCAGAACAAGTTATAGAGTCTTGGAAACAAATAGGTGCCGATGTAACTTTAAAAGTTTTTGACCCAAATGATTTTAATCAAAATGTTATTCGACCAAGAAATTATGATTCTATCTTGTTTGGTGAAATAATTGGTCCTGATTTAGATTTCTTTGCATTTTGGCATTCATCACAAAGAAATGATCCTGGATTAAATATTGCTGATTACGCAAATATCAATATTGATTCTGTTTTAGAAGATTCAAGACAGTTAGGTGATAGTCCAGAAAGAATCGAGAAGTTTCGTATCTTTGTAAATGAAATAAAAAATGACGTACCAGCAATTTTTCTTTATTCGCCGAATTTCATTTATGTAGTGCCTGAAAAACTTCAAGGTGTTGTGCCTAAAAATATAGCAACTCCTTCGGAAAGATTCTTGTCTGTATATAACTGGTATTTGGAAACAGATACAGTCTGGCGGATTTTTAATTAACAATAATATTAACAATAAATTTTATGAATGAACAAAACAAAAATACAAATACTAACCAAAATTCAATTTCTGTAACTCCAAATAAAAAACCATTTGGACACAAACCTGGTGCAGGTTCTGCAAATAGAGCGCACACTCCGCAAGGAAATTCTTCACATACAAAACGAACAGGTATACGAAGAATGGGTCACAGAGCAAAATCTAGCCGTCCAGCGTATTCAGATTCAAAATCTAGAGCAATAGTTCCACCAGTTGGAGACAACATCCGTATTATTCCTTTAGGAGGAGTAGAACAAGTTGGTCAAAACATGACTGCTATTGAAATTGGTAACGACATTATCGTCATTGATGCCGGTTTTCAATTTAAAGAAGAATCAACTCCTGGAATTGATTACATTCTTCCAAACACAAAATATCTTGAAGAAAGAAAAGATAAAATCCGAGCAATGTTTGTAACACACGGTCACCTTGATCACATTGGAGCAATTCCCTACATCATCGAGAAAATTGGTTCTCCTAAAATCTACACGAGACAATTCGGTGCGATCATGATTGCAAAAAGACAAGATGAATTTCCTCATGTTAAAAAACCAGAAATCATAACTTTAGACGGAGATGAAACAATTGTTGTGTCAGACACAATCAAAGTTGAAACTTTCCCTATTTCACATGCGATTCCAGATTCAATGGGATTGATAATCCACACACCATTAGGAAAAATTGCTTTTATCGAAGATGTTCGAGTAGACAACTTTGACGGAGTACCAACACCAGAAGAAGAAAAACAATACGCAAGATTTAAAGGTGAAGAATTTTTGCTTTTAACAATGGATTCAACTTCTGTAGAAAAACCAGGTTGGTCTCTTTCTGAACAAATCGTAGTTCAAAATATCGAAAAAATAATGAAAGATGTTTCAGGCCGATTGATTATTGGTACTTTTGCATCTCAAGTAGAAAGAATCAAGGCGATTATCGAAAGTGCTACTAAATTTGGAAAAAAAGTTGTTATTGAAGGAAGAAGTATGAAAACGAGTGTGGAAATTATTAAACACTTAAAACTTATTGATACATCTTGTGTTATTTCAGTAAATGAAATGGAAAGTGTTGCTCCAGATAAACTTGTAATGATTGTAACAGGAGGACAAGGAGAAGAATTTGCTGCTTTGAATAGAATGGCAAGTAAATCTCACAAACAAGTTACATTGAGAAAAGAAGATACCATTCTACTTTCTTCTTCAATTATTCCTACAAACTTTACATCTGTAACAAAAATGAAAGATTTACTTTACAGAACTGATGCAAAAATTATTACTTACGCAGATGCGGAAGTTCACGCTTCAGGACATGGTAACAGAGAAGAATTAGGATGGATTCATCAACAAATCAATTACAAATTCTTTATCCCATTACACGGTAATCACTTTATGTTAAAGCTTCACTCTCAATTAGCTCAAACACTGGGTACTCCTGCTGAAAATATTATTGTTCCAGACAACGGTTCTTTAATTGAAATTTCTGAAGGTGGAAATAAAATTGGCGTTCTTCCAATGAAAGCCCCAAGTGATTTGGTTACAGTTGATGGATTTTCAGTTTCTGACGTAAGAGATGTTGTTCTTCGAGACAGACAACTACTTTCAGAATCTGGAATTTTCGTAATTGTTGCAAGTATTAATACAGTGACAGGTAAACTAAAAAAATCTCCTGATATTATTTCTAGAGGTTTCGTTTACCTAAGAGAATCTCAAGAACTTCTTCGAGAAGCAAGAACTATTATACGTCGTTCAATAGAAAGAGAAATTGAAAAATCTAGCACAGTAGATTTTGATAAATTAAAAGGAATTGTAGAAGGTGAAGTTAGTCGATTCTTATTCCAAAAAACTGCAAAAGAACCATTAGTTATCCCTGTTATTCTAGGAATATAAAAATTTCGTCTACATTGTTGTGCTAAAATTTAGCTAACAATGTACAGCGTATCTTTAAATAAAAACAATATAAAAAGTAAGCTCGGTGCTAGGCATTTGATTTATTTTGTTGCGTTTTTGTTTACCCTGCACTTAACACCTTCTGTTTATGTCATTTCCAATTTCATTACTAAATTTATAGATGAATCTAAAGTCGGTTTTATATATTCAATTGGGTCATTGCTTACAATATCTGCTTTTGTCGTATTGAGATCAATACTCATTAAGTACGGAAATTTTAAAACTTTTATTGCAACTCTTTTTATAGAAATTTTTGTATTAAGTATACTTTTAATTCCAAATCTAGATCCCAGAATTGCAATTTCAGCTATAATAGTTAGCCTCTTGGTTCAAGCAACGAGTTATTTGCATTTAGATATTTTTATATCTCACTACTCTACAATTAAAGATACTGGCACTGTGCGCGGAGCATTCCTAACATCTCAAAACATTGCATACGTCATTGGTCCACTCTTAGCAGGATTAATGTTACGAGACCAAGAGTTTTGGAAGGTTTTCCTATTTGGTATAACGATGTTGATTCCAACAATTATTCTTTCATTAAAATATTTGAAAAATTTTAAAGATCCAATTTACAGAAAAACTGAATTTGTAATAACCGGAATAAAAATTCTTAAAAATAAAGATTTATATAATGTGGTAGCTGTAAATGGCTTACTTAAGATTTTTTATACTTGGATGGTAATCTATGCACCGATTTTTCTTACAATTCACATTGGTTTTACATTAGGAGAAACAGCTTCAATAATCGGTATGGCATTGATCGCCTTTTTGATTTTTACAAACCCACTTGGTTATATTTCAGATAAAATTTTAGGCGAAAAAGAAATTTTAATTGCAGGCTTTGGAATTATATCAATAGCAACAATGACAATATCTTTTGTTGATATAAAAAACTTCTGGCTTTGGGTTTTGATTTTATTTATGACAAGAGTTGGTGCAAGTATGATTGAAATTATGAGCGAAACATATTTTTTTAAAAAAATTGATGAAGAAGATTTAAATATGATTAGTTTTTTTAGAACACTTAGACCGATTATTTCTTTATTTTTTCCTGTTCTTGCTTCTGGCTTATTAATCTTCATAGACATAAAATACCTATTTTTGATTCTAGGTATTTTTATGCTTTATGGAATTAAATACAGCTTAGCTATTAAGGATACTTTGTAGTTCCACTTCTATTTCTTCTTTATCTGTATCTGCAATAATTTTTCCATCTATTTCAACAACAGGAGCTTTTGTTTGACCTGATTTCGCCTGCATTTCAACAAAGAAAGCTTCATTTTGTGTTACATTTCTTTCTTCAAAATCAATTCCTTTTTCTTTCAAAAAATCTGTCACACCAATACACCAAGGACAACCTGTTTTTGTATAAACTATTATATTCATATTCTTATTCTTATTATTTAGTTGTTCTCTTTTTTGTCTTTGAAATAACCACTGTATCAATTTCGTCTAATATTTCTTCAGCTTTCTTTCGTCCACCAAGCCCAAATGCCAAAGCAAGAGCTAGAACAATACCTGCAAATAGAATTTGAATTAATGAAGGAGCAATCCCTAATTGAATCAAAGCAGCTAGCGCACCAAATATCATGAAAGCCCAACGAGTTATTGACCCAAGAACTTCAGGCTTGTCTACAGGCGTATTTGAGCCTTTAAGAGAACGTACAACAACAGCTTCAAAGAATTTACCAGCGATTATTGCTAGAACTAAAATAATTACAGCAACAAGAACCTGTGGAATGTAGAATATAATTTCATTCAAGAAAAGAGTCACTCTATTCCATCCTAAAACTTCTGCAGCAGCCATTGTGAAAGCTAGCACAAAAAACCATTTTACCAATCTTCCTATTAATAAAGATATTGAGAAATTATCAGAATATCCTTGAAACATGTCATTAACACCAACCTTTTCTGCAAGTTGATCAATTCTTAAAAGATCAATGAATTTTTTTACTAAACCTCCCAATAAAGGAGCTATTATAAATCCGAAAATAACAATTATTACCGCTCCTATTAAATCTGGTAAAATTCCAACAACCCTTCCCCATAGATCCAACATTGTTAATTGTACTACTTGTGCAAATGAATATACCTGCATGATATTTTTAATTTATTTTTTAAAGTTACTATTTTATTTTATCACCTTTAAAAAAATTAAATAAAAGAATGTGCATAAGTTTAAATAAAAATTTAAAAATAAAATTAAAAAGAGGTGCGCTGGTTGGTTTTACCAACGCATCCTCTGTGATCTTTCGATCAATTAACAAACTCGATGGAGTCGTGAAATTTTCAGATCTTCATTAATCTCGTTTAAAAGATTATCAACTTCCTGAAATCCCTCCACTTTGTTTTGACCTTTAACGGTATCGTTAAAGCGATACGATAAAGATGTAAAAAGATCTTCATTCTGTTTATCAAAAAACAAAGGTTTTGAGATACGCAAATGAAGAGCAATTTGTTTTAGCTCTTCTGCCTCCAAGAATTCTTCACCTGTATTTTCAGAGATAAAGATCTGAAGGAATCGCAGACTATCATTACTCATAATTTATATTTTTGGTTGTTCTTTTTTGAATCTATTTTGAAAGAGGTTTCTAAAATTAAATCATAGTATATAGTCTTTAATAAGTCCAGCATTAGTAAAAATAGGCTTTAAAATAAAGGTCTAAAGTAATTCTAAAGTTTTTATTAATTTCTCAACATGAATTCCACCATGTCCAGTTGCATCAAATCTCGTATTAGGATAAAAATAACCCCAATGAAATTACTAATCATTGAAGACGACAGTTCAATTAGAAACGTCCTTCGTATGAGTTTTGAAGCTTCTTGTTTCGCAGTAGACACAGCAGAAGATGGAGATGTGGGTTCTTATTTAGCTAGAACAAACGAATACGACATTATCATCCTAGATAATGTTTTACCGAAAAAAATGGGTAAGAAAGTTTGCCAAGAAATTAGAGAGTCTGGAAAAGCAACCCCTATTATTCTACTTTCAATGAAATCTGATGTTTTGGAAAAAATTTCTATACTAGATGCAGGAGCCGATGATTATGTTACAAAACCTTTTTCTTTTGAAGAATTGTTAGCGAGGATAAGAGCTCTCACACGAAGACCTAAAAGTTTAGTAGAAAAGATATTAAAAATAAAAGATATTGAATTAAATACGGATAGGCATATTGTTTTAAAAGATGGAAACGAAATTGAATTAACTAAAAAAGAATTTACTCTTCTAGAATATCTTCTACAAAACAAAGAAAAAGTTGTGAGTCGTGGACAAATAATGGAACATGTCTGGGATATAAATGCAGATCCTTTTTCAAATACAATAGAGTCTCATGTTGTAAATTTAAGAAAAAAGATTGGAGATCATCGAAAAAACATAATAAAAAATATTCCTGGGCGTGGATATAAAATAACAGAAAGATGTTTAATATAATAAATAATAAGAATAAATACACATTAAGGAATAGCCATGCTATTCCTTTTTTTTATGAAAAATTTAAGATAATTCCTAGAACTTTTGGAAACTTAGTTCATTTTATTACATTAGGAAGAATCGCAAACGGGGTATTACACGATTTAATAAACCCTTTAACTTCCCTTTTACTTTTGCTTGAAATAAAAGATCCTTCTAGTCTGCAGGAAATATCTAAAAGTAGTAAGGAACTTTCGAAATTTGTTCGTGTGATGCAATGTCAATTAAAAAATATAAATGAAAAAGAATATTTTTCTATATCAAAATTGATAAATGATTCTTCTGTTTTAATTAAATATAAAGCTCTAATAAATAATATTCGAATAGTAACAATTATTCAAAAAGAATTTTATTTATATGGTAATAAAATAATATTAATGAGAGCGATTTTAAACATCGTAAATAATGCCATTGAATCCTATGAAAAATGTCCTGCAGATAAAAGAGATGTGGTTATTTCTATATATGATGAAAAAGATATTTTAAATATAAGTATAAGAGATTTTGGTTGTGGTATTTCTGACAAAGATCGAAAAAAGATTTTCAGATATTTTTATACAAACAAAATAAATGGAACTGGCATAGGTCTACCAACTTCCTACAAATCAATAAGGAAAGAATATTCAGGAAATATTGCGATGGAAAATTATTCTGGAGAAGGTTGTAATTTTATAATTCAGATACCCTTAAAAACTTCCATCTAACTCAATATCCACAAATGAATTATCTACATCATTAACATTAAAAAAATATGAAGGAGGAGCAGAAGACTTTGGTGCATCAATCTTATGAAGTTTATTTCCAGGGTTATTTATAGTACTTGTACTGTTATTATTTTCTACAACCGGATTATCTATGAATAAATCCCTATCCTGTTCATTTACAACAACGGGATTCACGGCTATGTAAACATTATTTTCTTTTTTATCATTGATAGAACTATTTTTATTTGGAGGCGTAATACTTGTAACAATTAAATCTCCCTCTGCTAATTTAGGTTCATTAATAGATAATTTGATTTGGACAGTCTCACCTCCAGAACTCACAGTAATCAACTGACCATCTTCAGTATTTTCAATAGAATCAACAATACCAATTATTTTTAGATTTGTATTATTTGCACTTAAAAAGAATTCTGCCAAAGTTGAATCAATTTCAGAAAGTGTCACAGCATCTGAAAAAGACAGTTTACAGTCTTGAATAAAAACATTAGGAAATCCTAAACGAGCAAATCTTTCACAGGATACAGGTTTATTTGAAATTTCAACAACCCTCCACAAATCTCCAATTTTTATCATGAAAAAATCTTTTTCTAAACCATCGTTTCCATCTGTTAGTTTTCCACGAGCAAAATTTCCAGCAACAATAGTAAAAGAAACATTTTCAGGAATTACACCGTAAGCCCTTTCATCTATAGATAAACTTTTTTTGATTTGCTCTTGTTGTTTTTCAATATCTTCTTTATCATCTCCTTTGCCAAAAAATAAAAAAGCACTAACAACAGCTAATAAAGTAATCACCACTCCGATCAAAAAAAAGATTTTAATTAGATTTTTATTTCCCATTATTTTTGATGTTTTTTCAAATATTCCATAGACCCATAAAGCCCTCCAAAATCATCCAGCTTTGCAAGTTTTATTTCAGGTAGTTTAGGAAATCTTAAAGTAAATTTTGAAAGATCTTGTTTTATGTTTTCAATATCAAAAGTCTCTGTCATTCCACCACCTAAAACTACAACATCTGGAGACCAGAAAATAATAGCGTTATGTATTCCAGCTACCACATCCTTCATAATTTCCTTTCTTGTTTTTTCATCTTTTATATCTCTAAAAAGTAGTCCGTATTTTTGTTTTAATTCTGTTCCTGCAACACTGTGCAAAGATCGACCGTCTTGAGAATCGATTATTTGAAATCCTGGTTCAAAACCAAAATTATAAGAAAGTAAATCTTTTGCAATAACTAAAGACCCACCAATCCCTGTTGAAAAAGTTAGGTACGCAACGACTCTATGAGAATCCCCTGCTCCGTGAATAGCTTCTCCTAAAGCCACCATGTCTGTATCATTTTTTATCAAAACCCTAGCACCAGATAAACGAGCAAGATCTTCCTTCAAAGGTTTACCTATCCAGCTTTTTAAATTAGGAGCAACACATAATTGTTTTCCATCTAAACTTAATACACCCGCAACACCACCTGATATCCATTCTATTTTTTTTCCTTTTGATAATTTATAAAAAACTTCTGATATTTCAGCAAGAGCTTCTATGTATGATTCTGGGGTTTTTATAACAACAGGTTCAGAAATTCCATCCTGTTCTACACAAGCAAATCTCATTTTTGTACCGCCAATATCAAATACAATATTCATAATATTTATTATACATTTATAAAACGATTAATTAAATATTTTCTCTGCTTCATCCCAAAATTCAGGATGATCATTTTTACTCATGTAATACCACCACTCCGCTCCCCAAAGATATTGATCTTCAAATTTTGTTTCTTTTGCAAAAGAAATTATTTCTGTAAACTTTTTAATATTCATTCTTTCCAACTGGACAGAAACAGGAGTATTTACAACAGGTTGTAAAAGCCAAGGTTCTAAAGATAGTTCTATCAACATCGATTTTTTATTTCCGGCTAAAATTTCCATTAAGCTTGTTTTAAATCTATAAAAAGATGGTGGTAGATAAGATTTAAAAGGTCCAATTTCTTTATTCCACAAATACACATACACAGATGTTCCAAAAGCATCACCTCTCTTCCAAGGAGAAATCCAAGTTCCTAAATTTCCACTATCAGTTACTAGAACAGGTCGAGTGTTATCTAAATTTTTAACTAATTCAATTTCCTTTTTTAAAAACTCTTCATCTAAATCTCCACAATTTTCTTTAGCAAAAGCACCTAGATACGGTTCATTTTCAACTTGCCAGTAAATAATATTTTCACGATCCTTATATCTGTTAACAACAACTTCTAAATATTCTAAAATTTGCTCTTGTTGTTTTTCCCAACTTTGATTTATAGCCCATTCAGGAATATGGCACTCTGGCCATCTTGGGAGTCTTCGTCCAACAGCTAAAATTATTTCAGCATCTTTTTCTTCAGCTAAATCAATTTGTTTATCTAATTCAACAAAATTCCATTCATTATCTTTGGGCTCGATCATATCCCAATGCGCAGCTAAACGAAATCTTCTTACACCAAGATCATTTAATATAGCTTCATAAACTTCTTGCCAATCAAGCCCTAGTTCTTTTGCATATAAAGTATTAAATGACACACCATAATTTATTTTTTCAGGATTTGGTCTTTTTTGTAGAGAAAAATAAAATACACCAAAAGCAATAATTAAAATCAGTATGATTAATAATATTTTCTTAAACATGACTATATAAATAATAACGAAAATCCTGTAACAATGATAGATACTGAAACAATTTTTTGCACACGATCAATAATCTCACAATGTTCTCCAATACATTTTGGAGCTTTGTGACCTAAAAATATTGCAAATAAAAGTAAGAAGATAAATTGTAAACCAGATAAAGCTTGCACAACTGAGACATCTCCAAGTTGAATAGCTTTTAAAACCAAAATACCAGCAACACCTGCCAAAAGTTTGTTAACCAAAATTAAAAACACACCACTCTTCCCCGCAGTCTTTGTTTCTGAAGAAACACTTCTGCCACAACAATTTGGTAAAAGTAATAAAGATAAAGATGCGATAGTTATAAAAAATCTAGACCAAAAAAATGCATTGTCGAAGTTCGTTTCATTAAATAACATCTTTATTAAAACAAAATGTAATCCAAACAATACACCAGACATTAGACAAAACAAAAACAATTTTCTCGTCATTCTAAATTTAGCAATCAAAAAAGTTCCTACAACCAAAAAACAAAAACCCCATAAAAAATTCCCACTTAAAGTAGTGTTCAAAAAATAAAAAGAGAAGAATAATGAAGATACAGCACTAATCGAACTTACAACAGGAACAACATCTGAAGCTTCTGAAAGTAAAAAAGAAGAAAATAAAGTATACAAAGCAACAATAAAGGAAATTGCTGAGAGTAAACTTAAAAACAATATTTTCCAATTTAACCAATTAACATTGGAGAAAGATGGCAAATTCAATGCCTCTATTAAAGGTATATTTATTAAACTAAAAATAAAAACTAATATTGCGAGCGAAGATAAAAGACTCACATAAAAAGTCAGAATGATTGGCCTACCAATTTTACCAGAAGAAACTATATACCTATCGATCAAAGAAACAATTGCATTTATAAATTGAGCTATTATTGCTATAAAAATCCAGATTGCCATTTTAATTTATAGTTAAAGAATTACTCTCACAAATCTTTTTATACTCATAAGCAGAATCACGAATTTTTCTCTCTTTAGTTTCATAATTTATTTCTATTAAACCAAAGCGTTGATCGTAACCTTTAGCCCATTCAAAATTATCAGTCAAAGACCAATACAAAAAACCTTTCACTGGTACATTTTCTAAAATTGCCCGATGAGTCCAGTAAACTAGATCCTTAATATATTGAGCCCTGTAAATATCATCTCGATCAGCAATACCTGCTTCCGCAATAAAAATAGGTTTATTATATCTCTTCAATTCAACCAGAGTATGAAAAATACCTTCTGGAAAAATGTCCCAACCCATATCATTTTTATTATATTTCTTTTTATCTCCCATCTTTCTATGAAAATAATAGTTTAGACCAATCGAATCAAAATTATTTTTTATTTTATTTAAAAATCTAAAATTCCAATAATTTCTCAAAAAATTAGAAACCAATTTATTAAAAGGATTTTTATTTGA
>JAGOTN010000007.1:0-6842 GCA_018061745.1 Minisyncoccota bacterium | reverse complement strand
GCTGATGCTGCTCCCCAAAAAAATCCCTTTGGGAATTCTAGTTTTTGTTCCATAAAAAAATTATATCATGATGTATAATTAAACATATAATATTAAAATAATTTTATGATCAAATATATTAGTGGTTTATTTTTATTATTCGCAGTATTTTATGCGAATAAAGTAGATGCTCATGTTCGTTATTTAATGGATGAGGAAACAGCGTCACAAAACAGTGGTATGAATTTTAATTTTTTATGGGAAGCTATAAAAGACCCGATGAATATTGCGTTAGTTTTTTGGACAATTGCAGCTACTATTATTGCAATAATCGCTTTTACTAAAATAAAAATTTTAAAAGATAAATTAAAATCAGTAACAGAAAAAGCTGAGACTTATTTAGTTTTTACACCTTGGATGCTAAGACTTGCTCTAGGTATTGCTCTAATAGGATCTGGTACAGCATTTAATCTAGTATCTCCGGCATTATATGGATACGAAGCATTTTCAACGATACAAATTCTTTTAGGATTTTTAATAATGGTAGGTTTCTTTGTAATACCGGCAACTTTAGCTGCGATCGGTATTTTTGCTTACGCTTTATTTCAAGATTTCTATATTTTAGGAAACTTAGATTTTCTTGCAGTCGCAGTAGCTCTTCTAATTTTAGATAACGAAAAACCCGGTTTAGATGATCTTATTGGAATGCCAAAAATTTCACCTTTCGCAAGTTTAAAAAAATACGTTCCGTTGGTTTTAAGATTTGGTATTGGAGGAGCAATGATATTTTTAGCACTTTATGAAAAAATATTTAATCCAAACTTATCTGAACTTATAGTTTTAGCATTTGATTTACAAAAAGTAGTTCCTGTATCTGTAGAAATGTGGGTTTTATCTACTGGAATAATAGAATTTATAATAGGCTTATCACTTATGCTTGGTATATTTACACGAGTTACAGCATCAATCGCATTTATAGTTTTATCTCTTTCATTCTTCTATTTTGGAGAAGATGTAGCTTCACACATTACATTATTTGGAATTCTTGCAGTTCTGTTTATAACCGGAGGTGGAAAATTATCTGTAGATAATTACATGAAGAAAAACGACTTACATTTTAAGATCTGAGAATTTGATTCTAGCTTCTTGTGAACTATAAGCATAAGCAGCTACAGCATACGGTTCAAAAATAAATACAATCTCATCTCCTTCAATATAGAAATTTCTAAAATTTTCAATATTAGGACCTGCTCCAGCTTCAATCATTTCAGGATTTGCGTTTACACCCAATTTTTTAGTGATCTGCATAATAACTAATTGAGAAATCTTATTTACAGTAGAAATACCAGATAATTCTTTGTCTAAAATATTTTGAATAGAAACAACATTTTGATTTTTATCAAAAGTTAAAGTTTTATAAAAATGATTTGGATGCGCACCACCAAAATCAATAGAAATTAGGAAAACAAAATTATCGTACTTATTTCCTAAATAAGATTTATAAGTTCCTGAAAGCGTATAAGGTCTTTCTATTCCGGTTGGAGCAGGATTAAAATTTGATATTTCTTGTTCAAAAGTTGAAATAGAAGTATCTACAATTTTTGATATTTCTGAATCAATTTTTTCTTGATTTGTAAAAGGAAAATCAAAATTTATATTATAATTTTCCTTTACAATTTGTTTAGATGAGCTTGCAACGGTAAGCATTACAATTTCTTCTTGTTTTTTCTCTTCTGTTTTTGGAGCCTCTACAACCTTAGATGAAAAGTAAAAATAACCTATTACAACAATACTTATCATTAATAAACCTACAAAGACTTTTTTCATATTAGTGACCTGCTTTTAAAGCATCTTCTTTTGTATGATGAACAGTACCGTCAGCATGCTGAGCAGGAGAATAAATAGTATAAATTTTTAATTCTTCTGATCCAGAATTAACAACATTGTGTTGCGCTCCAGCAGGAACTACAACAGCAAATCCATCTTCTGCAAGAAAAACATTTCCATCTACAGTAAATCTTGCTTGCCCTGCTTCAATACGAAAAAACTGATCATGCCCATCATGAGTTTCCATTCCAATTTCATCGCCTGGTTGAATATTCATCAAAACTAATTGACTATTTTCTCCAGTAAAAATAACCCTTCTAAAATCTGTATTTTCTAATGTCTTTTGTTCTATATTTTCAGCATAATATTTCATATGCTAATTATAACACTTTTTTATTTTCGGTGTTCTACGAATGTAAGAGCTTTACCTGTAGCGTCTCCTCGTCCTGTTCGTCCAATTCGGTGAATATAATCATCGTAAGTTTGAGGTGTGTCGAAGTTTATAACGTGAGTTACGTTTGGAATATCCAATCCTCTAGCAGCAACATCTGTCGCAACCAAAATATTAACCTTTCCATCTTTAAAACCTTTCAAAGCCCTTTGTCTTTGTGGGTGACTTTTATCTCCGTGAATAGAGTCAGTTCGAAAACCTTCTTTTACTAAACATTTAGAAAGTGTTTCAACTCCTCTTTTTGTTCTTCCGAAAATAATTACTTTTTCAAAATCAGCTCCGGCCAACATTTTACACAAAACATCATTTTTGTTTTCATTGTATCCAACCTTAACAATATCTTGATCAATATTTTTTGAAGTCTCTCTTTTTCTAACTGAAATAATTTCTGGATTATCTAGAAAATCATGAATTAATTTTTCAATTTGAGGAGAAAGAGTTGCTGAGAAAAATAGAGTTTGTCTTTTTTTAGGAAATCCACTTAGAATCCATTTCATATCATCGATAAATCCCATATCAAGCATACGATCAGCTTCATCTAAAACGATTGTTCCAAAAGTACTTGTATCAATCATTTTTCTTTGGATTAAATCTTTAACACGACCTGGTGTTCCGATAACGAAATTATTTGGCCGTCTCAATTGATCGATTTGTTTTCCAATATGCATACCTCCAACGCAACAAGCAAAATGCATGTGATCGTTTACTGTAAACTCTTTTAGTTCGTCCGCGATTTGAATAGCTAACTCTCTAGTTGGAGCAAGAATCAAAACTTTTTCTGTAGGGATTAATCTAGATTTTGTAATCAAAGGCAAAAGAAAGGCACCTGTCTTTCCTGTTCCTGTGTTTGCCATTCCAACAACATCTCTTCCTTTTAAAATGAAAGGAATAACCTTATCTTGAATAGGAGTTGGTGTAATATAACCTTTTTTTGTAATAGCTTCTTTCAGTTTTTCATCAAAAGCAAAGTCAGAAAACTTGTGATCAATTTTTACAACTTCTTCTTTCTTTTCAGTTACAACTTCAGCTCTTGCGATAAATCTGTTTATATCAATATTTTCTCCACGTGAACCTTTGCTACTTCTTCGATTATTACTAGCGGGTCTTGAACCGTATGAAGATGATCCACCAGATCGGCTTCCGTAAGATGAAGAACCACCTGAGCGACTTCCGTATGAACTAGATCCACCTGATCGGCTTCCATATGAAGATTTTCCGTAAGATGAAGAACCTCCAGTTCGAGGTCTTGAACCATAAGAACTACCTTCTGAACTTGAATTTGTTCTTGGTCGACTACCGTATGAACTTCCTTCTGAGCTTGATGATCTGCTTCCAAATTTACTTGGTCCAGATGATCTTGGTCGACTACCGTATGAACTTGAACCTGAGTCAGTTTTAGGTCGACTTCCGTATGAAGATTTTCCATATGATGAAGAACCGCCTGTTTTAGGTCGACTTCCGTATGAACTTCTTTCTGAACTTGATCCTTCTGATTTTCTACCAGAACCAGAATCCCGATTGTTTCTTTTCGGTTTCGATTCTCTTCTTTTTATTGTGTAAGCCATTATTTATATTTTAAATTTTTTAATTAATTAGTTTTATTTTCTTTTTCTTTCTCCTTCTGTTAAGAACTTTTTTCGTAGGCGAATATTTTGTGGAGTAACTTCAAGATATTCATCTTCTCGCATCATTCCTAGAGCACGTTCAAGTGTTAGATCAAATGGTGGTGTTAGCTGTAGAGCTCCATCACTTCCTGATGCACGCATGTTTGTAAGTTGTTTTCCCTTTGTAGGATTAACTGCCATATCTTCACCCTTTGTGGTGTAGCCAATAACCATACCCTCATATACGTCTGCACTCGGAGCAATGTAAAGGACTCCTCTGTCTTGGAGGTTGTCTAAAGAAAAACCAAGAGCTTTTCCTGTAGCCATAGAGACCATTGATCCGTATTCTGTTTTGTTTATTTCTCCCACTTTTGGTTGGAAAGAATGGAAGACACTTGTCATAATTCCTTCTCCTTTTGTATCGATAATAAATTCATTTCGATAACCCAAAAGTCCACGAGTAGGAACTTGGAAAAGAAGTTTTGCATGATTGTCTTTTGTCTCCATGTTCATCATGATTCCCTTTCTATTTCCCATTTTCTCAATAACTACTCCTGCTGATACTTCTGGAACAAGAATATTTACTTCCTCGAAAGGTTCGAATTTTTGACCATCGATATCTTTGATAATAACAGTAGGTTGTGACACAGCTAATTCAAAGCCTTCTCGCCTCATTCTTTCAATTAGCACCGCTAAATGAAGTTCTCCACGTCCATAAACTGTGAAGAAACCTTGTCCGTTAAAATCTACTTTCAATCCAACGTTAACTTCTAATTCTTTTTCAAGTCGATCCCGAATTTGTCTAGAAGTTAAAAATTTTCCAACTCGTCCTCCAAAAGGTGAATCGTTCACAAGCATGTTTAGTGAAAGAGTTGGTTCATCAACGTTAATTGGAGAAAGTGATTCTGTTTTTTCATCAGTAACTAAAGTTTGTCCGATGAAAATATCTGGAATACCTGCAATCATTACAATATCTCCGGCAACACCTTCACTAGAATCAATTTTACTTAATCCTTCAAAAGTAAATAGTTTTGTAATTTTTCCAGGGAAAACTTTTCCTGTTGAGTCCTTCACAAGAAGTTGTTGACCCATCATAAGTTTTCCTTTATAGATTCGACAAACACCCATACGTCCAAGGAAGTTGTCGTATGCAAGGTTGAAAACTTGAGCTTGTAGAGGTTCGTTAATAAGATCATCACTTGAAACAGCTGGAACTTTTTCCAAAATCAAATCCAAAAGAGGATTTAGATCTTTTAATTCGTCTTCCATTTTTCTTTTTGCAACAGCGTTTCGTCCAATTGCATAAACTGTTTCAAAATCTAATTGTTCATCTGTGGCACCAAGGTCAAAGAAAAGTTCGTAAACTTGATCGTGAGCCATTTGAACATCCGCAGCAGGTTTATCAATTTTGTTTAAAACTAGAATTGGTTTAAGACCAAGCTCTAGAGATTTTTTCAAAACGAATTTTGTTTGTGGCATTGGACCTTCAGCAGCATCAACAACAAGAAGAACAGAATCAACACTTCTCAAAACTCGTTCAACCTCTGAACCGAAGTCGGCGTGGCCTGGTGTATCTAGAATATTGATTTTTGTTCCTTTATAAAATAAAGATGTGTTTTTTGCATAAATAGTAATACCCCGCTCTTTTTCAAGATCGTTTGAATCCATTGATACCCCTCCTTCAATCATATTATTTTGAACAAGGAGAGCATCTGTAAGAGTTGTCTTTCCGTGGTCAACGTGGGCGATAATCGCTATATTTCTTATTTCCATAAATTAAATGAGCCAAGAGTTTAACATAGTTTTAATTGGATGTACAGGGATTTGGGGTTTATAAAGAAAAAGACCCCTCAAGTATATGAAGGGCCGGGAGTTGAACGCTTTTCTCCTGTAGCGGTGTGGCCCAATTTTAGAAATTGGACCGTGTCGACTTGAGCTTATCGATGTAGCCGAAGCGAACGAGCTGTGTGACAACGAATCGGTTACGCTGAAGCATCTCGTCGGTCGTTTTGGAGTTATCCAAACGGTTGTCCTGAGAGAGGTAGATGTGTCCTCTTTGACCGCGTCGAAGGTCAAAGGTGAACATCAACTCGACTTCCTCACGACCTGTGACTTCATCAATCATTTCTTGGAAGATTTGATCAATTTGGTCGTCATCCAGCGCACGGACACCTTCCCAGCCTTTATACTGCTCCAAAGTGAAGCTTCTGTGAGGCATGGTGGTAAGACAGCTCTGTTCTAGACCGCCAATACAAACCGATCCGGTTCTTTTCTTGGCGGTTCCAACCAGATTCACGTTACTTTCGATAGCTTTGAAAATAAACTGAATGGTGACTTCTCTTTTTTTCATAATGTACTAGGTGTCAATTGTTGCTTTGACTTGCACAGACTGTTTTATAACGAGTGTCTGAACGTTTTACTCTCTGTGAACTTACAACTATCAAATTGTTGCAAGCTCAGTTGAGAGGAGAACCGAAGTTCTCCAAGTAGATTTTACGGTTTTAATCTACGAACCGAGTGGAGTACCACTATGACACAGACACGGGAGAGAAACGTGATGTTTCAACTACCCAAAGCCAAAGCCACTTTTTCGTTTCGGTTTTAACGAATGCTTCTGCATTCTCCCTCTCGACAAAAGCTGCACTGACTCCCCAAGAACCATGATCGCCACCGTAAACGGTTCGACCTCTGGCTTCTGAGTACCATTCCCCGGAGGAGTAGATGATCACAAAGAGTTTTTCAGGTAAAACCTGACCCTCTTCGAAGTCTCTGACAGTTGTCCTTTCAGACCAGCCATATCCGCCAGGACGTGACCTGTTTGCATGACTGTTCAAGGGTTGATCTGCCTCGAGGTCATCGGTCCAACCGTGCGTCATCATCCGAGAGCTCGGGCGAACACCCTCATCCCAAGTCATGTTGTTTCCGTCCGTAAGGGAGATTCCAGCGAAGATATTTTTGCTCATAATGTACTTGTGGCTCTT
>JAGOTN010000035.1 GCA_018061745.1 Minisyncoccota bacterium | reverse complement strand
TTTTCTGAATTTACAGGCCTAAAATACATCAAATCAAGCCTAACTGGTCCTTCTTCAATTCCTTTTCTTAGACAATCTATAATTCCTCGTTTCGTTATTTCGTCATCGATTCTTTTTATTATTCTTGCTTCAAAAGCATCTCCTGATAATTCTCTAATTTTTGTAATTTTTATAGCTTGAGTATTATTAAAAAATTCAAACATTACTTCTTTATCAAAAGTAGTGTGTTTGTCGTAATCAGTTTCAGAATTTCGCTTTCTATAACCGTGTACCTTAACAAGCTCTTTTTCAATATGAGCTTCAAATTCTATTTCTTTTAAATTTTGATGTATATTTGGCATAAATTTATATTTTAATTTTCCCAGTTACTGCTGAATAAATTAAAGAAGCTTTATATTTTTTTGTTATTGAAAATTTAGCGCCAACATGGCTTTCAAATTCTTGAATTTCATTTAAAGCATTGTCCAAGTAGTTAACAATTTTTTCTTGTTCTCCAATTGGTGGTACTAAAACTGGGATATTTAAAAGATCTGAGTAATTTAGTGATGCTCTAACTCCCATTCCCATAAAATTATAAATCCCTTGGACATACAAACTATAATAATAGTAGTAAAAGAACTTAGAATTTAGGTTTTTGTTTGGTACTAATCTAATATAAGCAGAACTCATAATACCTTTCTCGCTAACAATTCCAACTCTACTTGTTTGATAATTTTCTAAGTCTATCAATTTAAAAACTAAATCATTAGGATAGAAAATTTGATATGTTGAATAATCAGAAGGAACTAAACTCCTAGCCTCAAGATCTTCTTTATGCATAACTCCATTTAGGGTTAAAGATAATATCAGATCACATTTCAAATCATCATTTAATTCTTTTCCATTTCTAAACAAAAATTTTCCACGCTTAACATCCCAATGTTTAGGAAAATCACCAAGCCAATCATAAAACCAAAGAAATTTTTCTTGATCTCTAAGCGGTAATATTAATTTATTATCATTTTTTATTATTTTCATATGTTTAGAAGTTTTTCAAACAATTTCGGTAAAGATGAACTGATTTTACTAATTTCTTTTTTTACTAAAGAAGGTGGCTCAACAGATAGAATTTGATAAAAATAATATGCAAAAGGAATTTCATATCCCACAATACCGATTTTCTTATCCTTATCATCTTTAATTCCTTCGTCGATCCACGCATCAGAAGCATAAGGCAAAACCTCTTTTTTAAAATATTCTTGTATATCTACTCCATAAGGCACGCGCTCATAATCCTTTAATTCATTGTCTGCTTCTGGTTTCCCATCATCATCCAAGCAAATTTCTGCTTCTTCGTCTCTTTCACCAATTTGCTGCCAAACAATCTTGATGGTTCTTTTGGTAATTTTTAGGTCTCTTTTTTTAAGTTCAGTTTCAAGTTTTTCCAAAAACTTAGCACGAGAAGTAATTACTGTACCATGCATACTTTCCAAAATCTTATAAATAGTAGTGCGAAGTTCTTGCCATGCTTTATTTTCCCCTTCACCTTTTTCACCTTTTTTCTTACTTGGCACATCGTTCAAAAAATCCTTGTGATTTTTCAATTTTTCAATTGATTTTTCACTAATCTCAAATTTGAGTCGAAGAGGACGCTGGATTGTGATTTGTCGATAAGCAAAATCGGTTGTATTAAAGATTTTAACTAGGTTTGTATTTTTATATTCTGTGTATAGGTCTAGTATCTTCTTGGCATCTTGATCTGTTATTTCATGACATTTTTCTCCTAAATTCTTTTTCAAAATTGTACGGATATTTCTTCCGTCAATAAGAGCAATTTTATTCTTTCTCTCGGTTGGTTTATTTGTTGAAAAAATCCAAATATATGTTGATATGCCTGTATTGAAAAATAACTTTTCTGGCAATGCCAAGATTGCGTCAACATAATCATTTTCTAAAACCCACCTTCGAACCTCACTTTCACCACTACCAGCATCCCCAGTAGAAAGAGGTGAACCATTAAAAACAATTGCGGCTTCACCACCACCATCATTTTTATTTTTAATTTTAGAGATAACGTGTTGCATAAATAGAAACTGAGCATCTGATATTCTGGGAATGCCCGCACCAAAACGTCCTGAAAATTTACGTTCTCCTTCATTAACTACTGCCGTCTTATCCTTTTCCCAACTTACTCCGAATGGTGGATTTGAAAGTATGTAATCAAATTTTTTATCATGATGTTGATCGTTAGATAATGTACTTGCCTTATGATGTTCTTTGTCTCCTCCTTTTATATAATCAATATCTTCACCTTTAAGAAGCATATCTGCTTTACAGATAGCGTAAGTTGAAGAATTTAATTCTTGCCCATATAGAAAGATATTCGCGTTTTTATTAAAATTAGTCTGAATATAATCCTTACTTACAGTTAGCATTCCTCCTGTCCCGCAAGCAGGGTCATAAATTTCTTTAATTACTCCAGGTTTGGCTAATTCTTTTTCTTCACCAGTAAAAAGTATTGATGTCATCAAACGAACAACATCTCTCGGAGTATAGTGCTCTCCGGCTGTTTCATTTGATTGTTCCGCAAACCTGCGAATAAGATCTTCAAAAGCCAATCCAATAATATGATTCTCTACCTTGTCCGGATGTAGGTCTATTTTATTAAATTCCTTCAAAGCTAAATAAAGCAATTCTGACTCATGCAATTTATCTAATATTCTATCGAATTCAAACTTTGAAAAAATTTCTTTTACATTATCAGAAAAGCCATCAATATATTTTCTTAAGTTTGGTGCCGCTTGAGTTGGAGCTTCAAGAAGCTTTCTAAAAGTATATGGTGAGGTGTTATAAAAATTGTAACCAGTTGTTCTATATAAAATATTTAAATTCGAAACACGACCATCTAATTCATTGAAACGTTCAAGAGTTTTTTGTTTTGTTGGTTCAAGGGCATCATCAAGTCTTTTTAAAACTGTTAGAGGGAGAATGACATCTTGATACTCGTGAGCTTTAAAGGTGCCGTGCAAATGCCCGGCGATATTCCAAATTGTATTTGATATTTCTCTATAATTTGTGGACATATAATTATTTCAAAAGTTCGCTACTGGAAATTCCCAACGCCCCAGCAATCTTTTCCAAAGTGGAAAGAGTTGGGTTCATTCGACCATTTTCAATGTTACTAATATACGCTCTATCTACACTCAAAGCGGTCGCAAGATCTACTTGCGACATTTTCTTTTTTAAACGTAATTTTCTTAAGTTTTGACCGAGTTTTATACCTGATGACATAAATAAAGTATAATGTAAGTTGCATCAAATTACAACGTGTAATATAATACACATAGGCATTGTCCGCCCCGAATTTCGAAAAGAAATGTGAAGCGAATCCCGCCCGCATTCCTCCCCAGACCCCTCCTGCGGGCGGAATACAATAGCCGAGGCAGGGCGAATCCAAAACCCCAGAAAAATTGTTTCGCCCTGCCGAGTCCTTTTTTTAGAATTCTGAATCAGGATTTTGTTGGAAAAAAGTTCGGATTTTGTTCAGGAGACACAGCCAAGTTTCAAAATTCGTTTTTTCGCCAAAATTCGGAGCGTCGCAAAGCGACGCGACGGGGGTTTCCGCCAGAATTCGCCAAGGGTTTTTGAAATCCAAAAGAAGCGAACGGGACGCGAGGCGGGGGTTCCCTGATGATTACATCAGTCAAAATAGTAATTTTGTGAGCCAATCTTGAAGCGATAATTATTAGCAATATTTAACATAAACCTTTTTCTATGAACAAATTCTTTCTTTATGCGAGAAAATCTACCGATGAGCCAGATCGTCAGATTTTGAGTATTGAATCGCAGATTGACGAGTTGAAAGAATTTGCAGAGCGAGAGCAGTTAGAAATTGTTGAAACTTTTGTTGAATCACAAACCGCCAAAGAGCCAGGCAGACCTATTTTCAACAATATGCTCTCGCTCATAGAAAAAGGCAAAGCGTCAGGAATTTTAGCTTGGCACCCAGATAGATTGGCGAGAAATAGTATTGATGGTGGAAAAATAATCTATCTGTGCGACCTTGGTAAAATTAAGGAGCTAAAATTCCCGACGTTTTGGTTCGACGCTACGCCACAAGGTAAGTTTATGTTAAATATTGCTTTTGGGCAGAGCAAATACTATGTTGATAATCTTTCAGAGAATGTGAAGCGTGGACTTCGGCAGAAAGTAAGACGAGGCGAACAAAGCGGTCAAGCTCCGACTGGATATTTGAATGACAAGTTGAACAAGAAAATTATTCCCGATGTGGAAAGGTTTCGCCTCGTCAGAAAAATGTTCGAAGTCTACGCTACTGGAAATTATTCTCTGAAAGATACAAGAAATTTGCTCGCCCAAAAGGGCTTGGTGTCTAAAAATGGTAAAGTTCTCACTATTTCAAACACGCAAATGATATTGAAAAATCCTTTTTATTACGGAATGTTTTTATTTAACAAAGAACTTTACCAAGGAAAGCACGAGCCAGCGATTTCAAAGAAACTTTTTGATAAGTGCGCAGAAGTCTCGGCGAGAAATGCTCACCCGATGAAGCGAGGAATTAACAAGCATATTTTCCGCGGAATATTTTTGTGCGGAGAATGTGGCTGTGGTATCACAAGCGAAGTGCAGAAAGGTCATACCTATTATCGCTGTACCAAAAAGAAAGGTGTCTGCACACAAAAATATATCCGCGAAGAATTCCTCGCCGAACAAGTGAGTGGCATTATCAAAAAAGTTTCTTTGCCGTCCGAGTGGAAAGAATTCATGCTCGCTGAACTAGACAAGGAACAAGCGAGCAGTTTCCACTCTGACGCCCTTTTCGTTCAAAATCTGAAAAATCAAATCAAAAGTGTTGAGGAGATGCTAGACAGGCTTCTTGACGCTCATTTGGACAGCACAATTACGAGCGAGGAGTATATCGCCAAAAAGCAAAAGCTCCTCAACCAAAAAATTGATTTTTCAGAGAAATTGAAAGATTTTGAACGAAAAGGCAATCGCTGGCTCGAACTTTCTAAACAATTCATTTTAGACAGTAACCAAGCCTTAATTATCGCTTCCGAAGAAAATCTCGAAGCCAAAAGAGATTTTCTTA
>JAGOTN010000034.1 GCA_018061745.1 Minisyncoccota bacterium | reverse complement strand
ATGAATTACAGAAATCGAACACAAGCAAAAGCAATAAAAAAGATGAACATATTTCTTTCCCAAAATTTTATATTTTGGACACTGGTATCTTCTATTGCTTTCTTTGTTTTGTTTTATGCATATTTTGTAAATGCGACTGTAATGAATACTGCTGGTCTTCAAAAAATAGAAGAGGTTGTTGTTGATATTCGATCTGAAATAAGTCAATTAGAATTTAAATTAATTGAAGAAAATAAAACTTTCACTAAAGAATATGCTTCAAGTATAGGTTTGGTTGAAATTTCAGAACCAGTTTTTGTGGCGAGAAATTCAAATTCAGGACTATCCTTTAATGAAGAAAGATAACAATATAAGAATAAAAGTAGTTTTTGGCTGCGTTTTATTAGTAGCTTTTGTTTTAGTTTCTAAGCTATATATTTTACAAATAGTTAATGGAAAAGAGTATTTAGAATCTGCTGAAAAAAAATATGTAAAAAAAGTTGCCAATGTTTTCAATCGTGGAAGTATTTCTTTTACTACAAAAGATGGAGAAAAAATTGATGCTGCCACGATCCAGACTGGATACACTGTTTCTTTTAATCCTACTTTAATTTCAGAACCTGCAGACGTATACAATAAACTTTCTTTTGTTCTAGATGTTGATGAAGAAACTTTTTTAACTAGATTTGAAAAATCAGGTTCTCATTATGCAGAAGTTGAGAAAAAAATTAATCAAGAGACAGCTGACAAAATTAATAGTTTAAAAATTAAAGGGGTTGCTGTAGATAAAGAAAGATGGCGATTTTATCCAGGGAAAAATCTAGCTTCAAATGTTGTTGGTTTTATGGGTTGGAAAGATGAAATTTATAAAGGGCAATATGGTCTGGAAAGGCAATACGATGATCTATTGAATAGAGATACAGATAAAAATTATGAAAACTTTTTTGTAGAAATTTTTTCAGGAATCGGAAGTGCTTTTAAAGGTCAAGATAAAGATGGTTCGATTGTGACAACTATTGAGCCGACTGTTCAGTCTTTTGTAGAAAAAGAATTACAAGAAACACAAGAAAAATGGAATTCAAAAATTATCGGTGCAATTGTTATGGATCCTTCTACGGGAGAAATTATTGCGATGGCGACTTCTCCAAGTTTTGATTTAAATAATTTTAAAGAAGTTGAAGATCTTTCAATTTTTAATAATCCATTAGTTGAGGATGTTTACGAGATGGGTTCTATTGTTAAGCCACTTACAATGGCTATTGGTTTGGAAACAAAAGCTGTGACTGCTAAAACTCAATATGAAGATAGAGGAAGTTTGACGATGAATGGTTTTACAATTCGTAACTATGATAAAAAAGCTCGTGGTGTAGTTACAATGCAGGATGTTTTGAATAAATCCTTAAATACGGGAGTAGCTTTTGTTGTTAATAAAGTAGGTAATCAAACTTTTGTAGATTATTTAAAAAAATTAATTGGTGAAAAAACTGAAATTGATTTACCGAACGAAGCACATCCTTTGATTGAAAACTTAAAAAATAATCGTGATATTGAATATGTGTCTGCATCATACGGACAAGGTATTGCGATGAGTCCAATTTCAATTACTAGGGCTTTAGCGACTCTTGGAAATGGAGGATATCTTGTGACTCCACATATTGTGAGTGAAATTAAATATGAAAATGGAGAAGTTAAAAAAACAAAAGTAGAGAAAGGTGAGAGAATTTTCTCTCAAGATACTTCAGAAGAAATTTCTCGAATGCTTACTCATGTTGTGGATGATGCTTTGGCTGGAGGTGAAGTAGCTTTACCAAACCATTCAATTGCTGCAAAAACAGGAACAGCTCAAATTGCAGTTAAAGGCGGTAAGGGTTATTATGAGGACAGATTTTTACACTCATTTTTCGGTTATTTTCCATCTTTTAACCCTAGATTTATAGTGTTTATGTATCACACAGAGCCTCATGGAGCTGATTATTCTTCTCAAACACTCACAGAGCCTTTTATGGATATTACGAAGTTTTTGATTAATTATTACGACATTCCGCCAGACAGACAATTAGACGATGAAAGAAATATTTAAAAAAATAATAATATCAATTTTAATTTTAGAATCTAAATTAGTTTTATTTAGATTTAAACCAAAAATTATCGCCATTACAGGAAGTGTTGGAAAAACATCTACAAAAGATGCCATTTATACTGCGCTAGAAAATTCTTTGAGAGTTAGAAAAAACCAAAAAAGTTTTAATAGTGAAATTGGAACTCCTTTAACAATTCTAGGTTTAGAAAATGCTTGGAACGATCCAGTGCTTTGGATTAAAAATATTTTTCTTGGATTAATTGTGCCTTTAAAAAAAGAATATCCAGAGTGGTTGATTTTAGAAGTTGGTGCAGATCATCCAGGAGATGTTTCTAAAGTTGCAAAATGGTTGAAACCAAATGTTGTTGTAATAACTGCATTACCAAAAATTCCTGTGCATGTTGAATTTTTTTCTTCTCCAGAAGCTTTAAACGAAGAAGATTTGTCGGTTATTAATTATTTACAAAAAGATGGTACTTTGGTTTTAAATGCAGATGATAAATTAGCGCTAGCTGCAAAAGAAAGATTTTCTGGAAATGTTTATACATACGGAAGCGATATTAATTCCAGTGTTTCTTTTTCAAATGAAAATATAGTTTATACAAATCATGATGAGATAAAATTGCCTTCAGGAGTTTCATTCAAAGTATCTAATTCAGGAAATTCAGTTCCAGTTTTCTTGCCAAATGTTTTAGGTGTACAACACATTCTTCCTGTGACGGCTGCTGTTGCCGTAGGACTTTCTCAGGGTGTGCCGTTTTTAAATATGGTTAATTCCTTTTCAAATTTTCAAGCCCCTAGAGGAAGAATGAATTTAATTCTTGGAAAAAATAAAAGCATGATTATTGATGACACATACAATGCTTCGCCAATTGCAATGCAAAAAGCCGTCGAAGTTTTATCTGAAGTGGAAACAAATGGAAATAAAATTGCAGTGCTGGGTGATATGTTGGAAATTGGGAGATATTCTGCAAGTGAACATAAAAAAATTGGTGAACAAATAGCAAAATCAAAAATTGATATTTTAGTTTCTGTTGGAATTAGAGCTCAATCAATTTTTCAGTCTGCAATTGAATGTGGGATGGATAAGGATTCTGTGCTACATTTTAGAGACTTCAATGGAGTTTCAGATTTTCTTTCAAATTATTTAAAACCTGGAGCTGTTGTTTTAGTAAAAGGATCTCAAAGTATCAGATTAGAAAAAGTGGTTGCTGAAATTATTTCGGAAGACTTAGATAAATCTAGTTTACTTGTGCGTCAAGAAATTGATTGGAAAAATCGTTAAAATTATGGAAACAAAAATTACAAAAATAACAATAGGAGGTTTGAGTGGTACTGGAAAAGGTACTGTGTCTAAAGGGCTTGCTGAAAAAATAGGTTTTAAATTTACTTCTGCTGGAAACTTTTTTAGAGAACTTGCGAAAGAGAAAGGATATAATTCAGTTCTAGAATTTCAAAAAATTATTCACTCCCCAGAAAACAAAGATTTTAGTGTTGATGTTGAGGTTGATGAAAGAACAAAAAAGTTTGGATCTGAAAATGATAGATTTATAATAGAAGGAAGATTGTGTGCCCACATGATTCCCGGAGCATTTAAGATTCTTTTAACTTGCAATGAAGAAGAGAGATTTAAACGAGTTGCCGAAAGACAAGGTGTAGATTTTGAAACTGCAAAAAAGGAAACATTAGAAAGAGAAAATTTGTATACTAATTTTTATAAGACATTTTACAAAATTGAAAATTATTTAGATGAAAGATATTATGATTTAATTATTGATACAACATCTATTTCACCAGAAGAAATTATTCAAGATCTTATTAATAAGATAAGATAAATTTATGAAAAACAAAACAGCATTTATATTTTTTGGAGCATCAGGATCAGGAAAGGGAACTCAAGCTAAGCTTTTGAAAGAATTTCTAGAACAAAATGATTCACGAAAAATCACACATATTGAGACAGGAAGTCGATTTAGAAAATTAGTTGATAGACAAGGTTATTTAGCGAAAAAAATTTCTGAGACTATAAGCACTGGAGGTCTTCTTCCAGTATTTTTGTCAGCTTGGAATTGGACTGATGTTTTATTTGATGAATTAAGTGAAGATGCACATATTGTTTTAGACGGTTCTCCACGAAGACAATTAGAGCTTCCAATTTTAGAAAGTGCTTTAGATTTTATGAGTTACGATGATGTGCATGTAATTTCTTTAGATGTTCCTCGAGAACTTCTTGTAGATAGATTATTAAAACGAGACAGAAGTGACGATGACACAACGCAGATAGAAAAGCGTCTAGATTGGTTTATGGAGGAGGTTCAACCTATGTTGGACTACTACAGTGAGAACAAGCGTTATAAATTCCATGATATAGATGGAAGTAAGAGTGTGGAAGATATTCAGGCAGAAATTTTGACAAAAATACAAGAATAGGTTATTGTTTCGAACAGGATTTTAGACAGGAATACGCATTTGTGCGTATTTTTGTTTATATAAGATCTTTCATTCAAACCACATATTAAATATGTCCGTAAAAAATCACGCACCAGCTATTCCAACTACTGAACCTGTAAATTTTTGCGTTGTTCCAATGCACAAAAACAATTGGGACATTTGCATCAAGCATGCAAAAATACTTTCAAATTTTCTTCGATCTGTTGGTCTGGATCATTGTCGGTTTGCTATGCAGCAAAGACATTCTCTTCAGCAAGGTCATCAAGGGAAAACAACCCTTACCTTAGAGATTGAAGAAGGTAGGCACGGAAATGATCACTGTGTCATTAAAATTTCTTCTCACGGAGAAAGTACTTGGCCTTATGTTTTGAAGCATGATGAGCATGATGCAGGAAGCATTCATTCGATGATGTTCAAGGCGATGGGACAAAAAGAAAAAATCCACCTCGCACACTGAGGTTTACATTTTTCTAAACCAAGACATCATTCCGTTAGCTCAAAAAGCGAAACGGAATTTTTTATTTCTTGTCTGTCTTTTTTGGTTTCTTTTTTTCTTTTCTTGCGTCTTTTCCTTTTGCCATACCAAAATATTATATCAC
>JAGOTN010000033.1 GCA_018061745.1 Minisyncoccota bacterium | reverse complement strand
GTGTAAACAGGTTTTCTTGTTGCAGGGTCAACTTTTCTTTCAAAACAATTTCGTCCTTCTGTGTGTTTGAAGAAATCTTGTTCAGGTTGTGAGAATTTTGGATTAGTTTGTTCTAGAGAATCTGTCTTAAAGTTGGCGCAAATTTCAAAAGTTTGAGCATCTTTAACTTTGTATTCATAATTTTCAAAAGTTGAAGGATCTTTTGGAACAGAAACATAATTTAAAGGATCATTTAATTCATCTAGATTATTTGGCAAAGTTCCTTTTATATTCCAAACAGAAGAAACTTGGCTTTGAATGTATTGCAAATCACTTACCCTTTGATTATCTTCAATAACAAGTCGGGCTTTTTGTGGACTTCCATTAAAGTAAAATCCAACACTAATTAGAGCCACTATAACAATACTTACGATTAAAAATGTTTTTTTCAAAATAGCTGAATGTCCTAGAAAATTTCCCTTCAAATCTTTTAAAGCTACCCAAAAAACAGTAAGTGCCACAACTACCACTACTAAAATTTTCAAAATGAATCGCAAAGTAATTTGTTCACCTTGTAAAAATGTGTAAAGCAAAACAATTAAATCAATTGCAATTGTTAATGCTGTTAGAAAAATTGTTAAGTATGTAAACCATTTTTTTATTGCCAACTCTTTTTTTGCTGGGAATTCTGCAAAGTATTTATTTGTTTTGAACATTAAATATACTAAAACGGGGTACGCAATAATGAACACAGACATAGACCACGCTATATCAGAATTCTGTCCATAAAACTCGTTTACCTGAGGAAGTGCAATGTTTATTACTGTGAATAAAAAAGATATTAATGCGACAATACTTACGTATAAAGTTACAATGATTCCTAATTGTAGAAAGAAATCCTTCGGTGTCATTTTATTTTCCATGTTTTACATAATAACTCTTTTGGGGTGTAAATTCAATTAAGTTTGTTTAAAAGAAAAAACTGTGCACCCTTATAAGTACACAGTTTACAAAGAATTACACCGGTAAATTATCAACACGAAGAGCATTTTTAATCTTTGCCAGAGTACTCTTGCGAGCGTTCCTTTTACCAGATTCAAGCTGGTTCAAAGCAAAACAGCTAATACCTATCCTGGCAGCAAACTTTGGCTGATTTTCTTCGTGGCCCAACCTTCTTTCTCTGAGAAAAATACCAAGAGTTGTCGTCGGTTTAAAGCCATTTGAAATAGGCTCCATCTGAGGAATTAGCTCTTTTGGTATTTCAAGACCAAGAACTGCAGCCAGCCTTTTGACGACTCTCGGCTTTAATCTCAATGTGCCCTTCTCTATCTTGAACACAGTTTGATAGTTAAAACCGCCTCCACTATATTTTCCTAGTCTCTCAACATCTCTGTAGGAAAGCCTTAGATCCTGTCTTCTGTCGGAAAATATTATGGCAAGCTTTTGCCTAAGTGTTTGTTTCACTTCAGAACATTCTTTTGATCTTTTCATTTTTCAATGAGCGGTCCGGTGGGAAGTTTCTGTTTTAAGGCCTTCGAGATTTTCGCTAGAGCGTTTTCTCCAGGATTGTAATCCCCTCTTTCGAGTTTACTAACCATGGCAAAACAAATTCCTAAATACTCAGCAAATTTAGCTTGATTCATTTTTAAACCCAACCTCTTTTCAATCAGAAGTTTTCCAAGCTTTGTAGTTGGAATACCCGCAGAAAGTTTAGGTTCTTTTTTTTGATTGGGATTTGGAATTAATTCTTTTGGAATCTGAAGACCTAGAGCCCTTGCAATATCATCAACCACACCAGGTTTTGGACTAGGTTTACCTTGTTCCAATCTCCATACAGTTTGGTAAGTGAAATTTGAGCCTTGTTTTGCTCCAATGGTTGCTACGTCTTCACAAGTGAGGCGGAGTTTTAACCTCCTCTGAAAAAATAACTTCCCAAGGGGATCTGTGATCTCTGTTTTCCTCACACGGAGTTTGGTCTTATTATCCTTAAACCTTACTCCTAAAAACTTGCGCCGAGCTGCTACCAAATCAACGATACTTCCTTCTTTTGCTATTGTCATAGTTGTGTCCCTTTCTAAAGAAAAACTTACAACTATTTTTTATGACAGTCAATCTACACAGTTTAAAATAAAAAGCCGCGCACCGAGGTGCGCGGCTGACTAAACAGTAAAGAATCAATGTCCTAAACGTTGTTTGTCTTTCTCATACAGAGAGGTGTATTTTCCATCAAGCTCGACTAGCTCATCGTGAGTTCCTTTCTCAAGTATCTCACCTTTGCCCATCAAGATAATTTGGTCACACCGCTTCGCACGAGATACGTGATGTGTAATCAATATCACAGTTACACCCTTGAGTGCAAAAACCTGATTGATGACATTTTCTGCGGATTCAACATCAAGTTTTGCGTCCGGTTCATCAAGGATTAGAATCGGAGTTCCCCGATAATGAGATCTAGCCAACGCTAACCGTTGACGCTCACCGCCTGAAAACTCTCGTCCCCCATACTCAATTCCAATCTGTGATTCATAACCCAACGGATCAGAATCGACAACTTCCTGGAAGTCAGCAAAACGTGCAGAGGCAGAAACAATCTCCATGTCTATATCCTTATCAAGACGAGATGATGCAATTTCAGCACCAATCAAGCGTTCCGAGATACTGTACTCCTGCGTCAAAGCTGTAGCGACCTGACTCCAATCATTTGGTTTGATTGTATTCAGATTGTCATCGTCGACGTAAATAGCACCAGAAGTCGGATCGTAATATCTCATCAAAAGTGCCTGAATAGTAGATTTTCCATTTCCACTTTTCCCAACAATAGCCACCTTCTCACCGGGTTTAATTTCAAAGCTTACATCTTTCAACACCAACGTATCGGTGTCTGGATATGCGAAGCTTACATTATCAAACTTTATCAAAGGGGCTCCTGTAAATTTAGGTACCACAGGATTTTTAGTTGAAAGATATGGCTTCATGCCGAAGTAATCTTTTTCAATCATGATTACTCCCTTAGCACTGTTCCACTGCTCTGCCACGAGGGTTATTATCTGTTGAATATTTCCCTGAAATGTTCTCGTCGCCGCAATTACAATCATCAGTGTCCCGACTTCTCCAGAAGTTAGAACTGCTGACCAAATTGCATGGGTTACAACTGCAACGATTGTTACAACTGCAACTAGTTTTGTCAGAAGCTCATTTCTGAGAGTTTTGTTTCTGATTTTACTATAGTCTTTTAGGACATCACCAACATTTTTATCGATCTGTTTCCGCAAGTGTGGCATTTGATCAAACATAAGAGCTTGAACAAAAGCCATGGTCGCATGATACGATCTCTCCAAAACATATCGTTTTTTATGTTGCGGAACCAATTCAAGGAAAAGATTCCACCACAACGAAACAGTTTTAAATTTGAAAAGTGCAGTAGGTATGGAACCAAGTAAAATTACAAGTGCGTAATACGGTTGGTACCAAAGCAAAGATGCTCCAAAAATGAAGAAAGAAATGCATATAGTGACAAAAGCCAGCATTTCTTCAGAAAAACCAATTCTCGTATTCCAAGAATTTGGGAGTTCTGAAATTCTTTTTTCCAAATCATCAAACTCCTTACTTCTGAAACGTGCGACATCCAAAGTTCCTTTGTGATCATTGATTTCTTTTGTGTTTCTAAAGCGGAGAGTCATTCTCCATTTGTTTCCAAAAAACCAACTTAACTGGCCGACAATCGTACCCAAGAGTAAGATGCTGGCCAAGAAAGTAATAGGAACCCAAAGCCCTTCACTCATGATTGAGGAAAAAGAGTTTTGTTCTCCACCGAATTTATCGATAGATTTCTGAACACTATTGATTATCATCCCTGTACTTTGAATACTCAGGAAAATCAAAAGTGTCTCGAGCAGGGCCAGAACTATTCTGGCCACAGTCTCACTTTTACTGTTTCGCCAAGCGAAGGCGAACGAATATCTTGCAGCTGACAACAAGGTTGTGATGGTTTCTTTGATTCTGTTCATCTATTAGTTATTTGTTTGTTTTTGTATAAAATGATCTAAAAAAGGCTCAATTGAGCCGTTTTTTCTTGAAATTATAGCAATATAAGTGTCGTTTGTCAATCTAAACCCTAAACTCCATCACATCACCATCCTGCGTAATATATTGTTTTCCTTCTATACGAAGCCATCCTTTTTCACGAGCAGAGGCGAATGAACCGGCTTCTAAAAGTTTTTCATAAGAAATAACTTCAGCACGAATGAATCTAGTTTCAAAATCAGAGTGAATTGCAGCACCAGCTTGAGGAGCTGTAGCACCAACAAAAGTTGTCCAAGCGCGAGTTTCTTTTTCTCCAGTTGTAAAATAAGTCATCAAACCTAAAATCTCGTAACCTTTTTTAATTAAATTTCCAAGTCCACTTTCTTCAATTCCAACAGCAGCAAGTAATTCCTTTTTATCTTCTTCACTCATTTCGTTTACAGACGCTTCATTTGCAGCATCAACTTTTACAAACACAGCATCATTTTCACGCATAAAATTCATCAACGCTTGGTATCGAGAACTACTTTCATCATCATCTAAATTTTTTGAATCAGATTGTCTATTTAAAACATAAAACATTGGTTTTGCTGTAAGAAGATGAAGGCTTTTGTAAATTGCCATTTCTTCCTCTGAAGGATTTACAGTTGAGGCAAGTTTTTGATCATTGAAAGCAGATGAGAGACGCATCAACAAAGCCTCTTCTATTTTCGCTTCTTTCACTCCTCTTTTGATATCACTACCAATTTTTATAAGACGCTTCGCAACAGTTTCGGAGTCAGACATTATTAATTCAAGATTGATAACTTGAATATCTTCTAGCGGATTTACTTCACCGTGAACATGAGTAATATCTGGATTTTCAAAAATTCTCACAACGTGAGCAATCGCATCGACATCACGAATATTTGTTAAAAATTTATTTCCAAGACCTTCACCTTGCGCCGCACCTTTTACAAGACCAGCAATATCTGTGAATTCCACCACAGCAGGAATTGTTTTTTGAGTTTTAGAAAAATCAGAAAGTTTATAAAGTCTCTCATCTGGAACAGGAACAATTCCAACTGAAGGATCAATGGTACAAAAAGGATAATTTTCCGCAGGAATAGATTGCTTTGTTAGAGCATTAAAAAGGGTTGATTTTCCGACGTTTGGTAGGCCTACGATGCCGAT
>JAGOTN010000032.1 GCA_018061745.1 Minisyncoccota bacterium | reverse complement strand
CATAGCGGAAATGTCCGAGGCGGGATACAAATGCGCTTGACCCACCCACCCATTCGCGCGCATAGATGCACTCCCATTGATTATAATTCAGGAATTTTAGATAGTTTCTCTTTTACTTCACTAATAGCTTTACGAACACCGTCAACGTATTCTTTGTGGTCTTTAGCTTCGTATTCAGCAAGTTTTGGATCGTTTTCCGCAAAAGCAATGCAATCTTTCGCATATTTCAAAATACTATTATAAAACTCTTTTGCGTTTTCATTTTTCTTGACTTCATTAAGAGTTTCAAAAAGTTTTTCGTCCCAATATCCGAGATAACGATCATAAGAAGCATCTCGTTGATATGTGCTTAAAGCAAAACCATCGCCAACTGGTCTAAACATTCCTTTATTTTTTGCCAAAATATATTCTCGCAAATATCCGCTATTTGCATGTTCAAGGTAATCTTTAAAATCATTTACTTTTTCACCCATTCCAAGTCGTTCGTATTCTGAAACAATTGCTCTCATTCCTGAAAACAATTCTAGCAAACGCTCGTCGGCTTCTTCAAGTTTATATTCATTCTGTACTTGGTCAATGAGTTTCTGTACTGTCATTTCAAGAATTTTTTTCTGAGTTTCAGTAATCTTTTCTTTATCTAAAGATTTTAAAAATAAAAGATATTTTGTTTTATCCTCAAGATTCATTTTTATACTCCCAATGGCATAAGTCTCATTTTCATCAATATTACCTTCTTTATTTGGTGATTCAAGGTTAAGTCCGAGTTTATTAAGAGTAGGATTGTGCCTATTTTCCAAATCATCAATAGTAAGATTTTCTTGAATTTTCTTTTGTAATTTTTCTAATCCTGGGTCCATTTTTGTTTCATCCTCTGTCCCTTTTGTTTCTTCATCCATTTCTTTCATAAAAATTCCAGCCATTCCTCGTCCAAGCCAAGTACCAGCATTGTGATCTTTATCATACTGATTCATATCAGTTATAAAAGCATCAAGTGCTTTTTCGTCAAACTTTTCTAAATTGTTTTGTGAAAATTGTTCGTTCATATTAAATATAAGTTAATTAATAAATTTTAAAAATTACGAGCTTCTTCTAATTGCCCAGCTTTTCTTCTAATAAAACTAACTGCTTCATCTACTTTACTAGCCACAGAATATACAAGTCCTCCAAATTCTTGTCTTTCTTCTTCATTTTTGATTTTAGACGGTAGTTCACGAAGTGACGCTTCTAATTGACTTAATTTAGAAGCAAGTTCACGCATGCTATCTGGGTGGTCATTTAAACTAGGTCTAGCAAAATCTTCTACAATATTTCCAAGTTTAGATAATTTTGTTTTTAGTTCTTCGTTATCTGAAAAATCTTCTAGACCAGAAGCAATATATCTAAAAGCTGCGGGGTTTGAAAATATATCTTGAAATCCTTGAGATTGCCTTTCGTCAATTATTCCACTTACTCTCTTTAAACTCGAAGATACTTCTTCTAAACTATTTTTCAAAAAATGCTGTTCCATTTTTTGATTTTCTGTATTTTCATTTTTAACAGCTTCTTGTTTTTTGATCTCAAAATCAAGCTGTCCATCTAAATCATTTTTTATAACAAGCAAGTTTTCCAATTTTTGTTTTTTATCAGAAAGAGAGGGTATATCATCAGTTTCGGGTAAATTTAATTTTTTACGTAATTCATTAAGTTCTGATTTTGTTCGTTCTATATCACGAGTTATTTTTTCAACTTCTTTATCTACTTTTTCTTTCTCTTGCTTCATTTTTTCAACATCAGAAATATCACCGATTTCAGGCGAAGTAAGATTTTCTTTTGAAGTTGCTAACTCTCGATATTTATCAATATTACCAACATTCTTTCTTAGCTCAAGCATTTCACTATTCTTTTTACCAGTTTCTGGGTTATTAGTTGTACTTGTGTTTTGATTCCAATTTTTATCTTCGTCTGGCATACTTTCATATTCTTTCAGAAGGTCATTGTGTTTTTTAACTGCCTCCTGTCTTTCAAGGGCAAGATTTCTTTCTTGATTTGATTGCGAAAATGATTCGTTCATAAGTAAATTCATTTTAACATTTTTGAGTTATTTTTCTAGTTTTTATGAATTGTCGAAAACCTAATGATTTTAGCGATTTCTCGCTTGTGTGGAAAACTTTGCTTTGAGTTTCGGTATTTATTCGGTATAATAACAATGTAGCAAAATCAAAATTTTTATATTATGAAAAATATTACAAAAAAGCAAAAACAAGTCTTTGATTTTATAAATACCTATATTTCTGAAAATGGTATATCTCCGACTATTGAAGAAATAAGAAAGAAATTAAAACTCAAGGCTGTTTCCACTATTCACGAACATATCAATTCCTTAAAATCAAAGGGGTATCTTTCAAAGTCTGAAAATTCTGCAAGAAGTCTTATTGTACGAAAGAAAATAGTAACAATAAAAGATATTTTGAAAAGGCAAGATGAAATAGTTAAAATGTTTCCAAAAGATCAACAGAAATTGATAAATGAAGCGATCAATATAGAGTACAAATTAGCAATAATAGAGCACGGTTATAGTCTTGAGGAGGCAGATAGATAACTTTTTTATTTCAAAACAAGACTTTCTAAATCTCTTCAAAACCAATACTTTTTAGGTAACTAAATATTGGGTTATAAAAGTCTGGATTGCGAGTAGGGTCTAACGGATCACCAGGTGGAATAACAATAACCATTCCTTGTCTTGCACGAGTGAGTAAAACACGATACGCGTTTTTTAAATACATTTGTCTTTCGGATTTTTTTATATAATTCCACTTACTACCAACAAATGATCGAAAATCCCAACCATTTTCTGTATACCTAAAATCAGCATCCCAAAATACACATGACCAATCTAATTCCAAACCTTGGATGTCGAACTCTGTTGCAACATCTTCAAGATAGTACGATGACCGAACATCTTCTTTGCCATCAAGAAACCAATGAATCGGATCCATTGGAGACTTGACGAAGATTGCATGGGGTTTTAGTCTTTCTGCCTGCGAAGAAACAACCATTCCATAACGCTCAGAACCGCGAGCTTGTTTTTTTAACCACTCTTTTGCTTTTGAAATATCACGAGTAATTACAATTGGATATTTTGATTTTACCTGTGTCAGTGTTTTTTGAGCTTCTTTTACATCCATATCCAAAACCTGCTTTACAAGCAAAGAAACATGTTCGGCACGAAATGAACGCATTGAGACAGATAGGTGCAACTCATCTTTTGTGAATACATTTTTATGAGTTTTAATTTGGTCTAAAATCTTTCCTGCACCGTACTCACTATCAGTAAGTCGAGAAGATACATAAATATTCCAATCTGGAAATGAACGATTTAAGCATTCGATCCATTCGCTAATTCCTGCTTCTCCTGTGTTTATTTCTTGACCTCCGCCGACTAAGCAAACGACAACTGCCCAATCAGGATGCCGATCAAGACAAGATATTAGAAACTCCGGCTCAGACTGATTAAAATCTGGTTTGCCTTTCTTCCTTTGCATAAAATTTGCTGTTTGTTCTAAATTCCAGGCTCTTTGTGCTTCATCGAAAAGAGCAACGTGTTCAATCGGCGGTTTTTCATCTTTCAGACAATCATCACGAAAATTATGAACGTTTTGAATAAAAGACTTAACGGCTCGCATCGCTTCGCCTTTAGTCATTTTTGCCCCTTTTTCCTTTTCGTGAGCCACTTTATCACGAGTTAGTGCTTCCCGTAATATCGCAACGAGAGGGCCGTTGCCAGAGAGAAGGACACTATATAGCTCACTGTCTTTATTGGTGTACTTGTTTGCAATGTTCAACCCAACCAATGTTTTTCCAGCGCCCGGTACACCAGTAACAAAACAGATTGATTTTTGTGATTTATCTCGTGAAGATTTAATTATTTTCGATACAACCTCGGATGTTTGCGTTAGATTAATTGCTCCCGCATCACTTCGTGAAATATTTTCAACAGAATGACCTCGATACAAAGCCATCGCCGCCTCCACGATAGTAGGCGTAGGACAATATCTTCCTTTTTCCCATTCGGTCATGTTAATAGGGGCACCGTCTAATAAATTCAGCGTATTATCTATAACGCTCTTCAATGTTTCTGTGTTTGATTTTATAGGAAAAAGAACTTTGTCGCTTTGCGGAGTTAGTGAGATAACTGGAGTAATATTTTTTGCGTTCGTTGCAATAAGAACAGGAGCAATAAAATGATCGTGACTTGAGCTGTGAAAGTTTTTCAAGTCTAAAGCGTAATCCCAAACTTGATCTACTGCACTTGTAGAAAATTCTTTATCCCCAACTTTAAATTCAAGAATAAAAATAGCCGATCCAATAATTAATACAACATCAATTCTCTTTCCCATTCTTGGAATTGAGTATTCAAAATATATTGAGCCAGAATAAAAAGCTAAAGTTTTTTGTAAAATATTAATTTCTTCTATCCATGCATCTCGTTGGTTTTGCCCTAAGTCGAAATCACTGTTTCGTGTTAGCTTACCGAGTATCTCGTCTATGTCAGACTTTATGAAAAGAGCAATTGAGTTAGCATAATATTCTCGTTTCATAAATTATTTAACAAAATAGTGCAAAGTTTTTTTGTAGAGTTTTGCAAACTCTTTGAGTTGCAAAACATCAAATCGTCTTTGACCTGATTCTATTTTTGAAAGATAAGATTGAGTTTTACCTAGTTTCTTAGAAGCCTCAACTTGCCCAAGCCCAGACTCAAGACGCGCCTTTTTCAAGCGTTCAACAATTGCATTATGATCTTTTGTATAAATTGCTCTAGGCATTATTTAGTAAGTATAGTATTCCATTGTGTATTATTCCAAATTGCCATATAATGTATTAGGGCATGTCCGCCCCGAATTTCGCCAAAATGAAACGGATGGAGCAAGCGGAGGATTCCTCCCCAGGTCACGGATATTTTCCTGCTGGAAAATTCCGCTACCCCGCCTCGCGCCGTCGCGCTCCGGCCTTGCGAAGCTACTCTTCTCACCCTCCTCCTCCGCTTGCGAAATCCGAAGATAGCCGAGGTTTTACGGAAACCATATCCCAGAGAATTTTGCTTCCGCAAAACCGAGTCCTTTTGTTAGTTCGCATCAGGATTTTGTTCGTAATAGGTTCGGACTTTGTTAATGACAACAAAAAAACACTATACTAGTGTTTTTTTGTTGTGGTGTT
>JAGOTN010000031.1 GCA_018061745.1 Minisyncoccota bacterium | reverse complement strand
TTCACAAAGACGATTTGAAACCACAACTCCCGTCTAGGGACATAACGATGAACTGATCACGATTGATCGCAAAAGGGAGTAGCGCAAGCTGCTCCCTTTTTTTCTTTTATAAATATTCATCTTCGTATACTATAGGTCTTGCGACTTGCCGTTATAGCTCAGTGGTAGAGCACTCCATTGGTAATGGGGAGGCCTCGAGTTCAATCCTCGATAACGGCTCCAAAATTAAATTTGTTATACTACTTTCAATGCAAAAATCTGATATAGAGACACGAATAAAAGAAATTGAAACTGCGATGACACAGGGGGATTTTTGGTCTGATAAAGATAAGGCACAACAAATGATTCGCGATCTCCAAGATTTGAAAGATGAGCTTCAAGGTTTTGGAAAATACGACAGAGGTGGTGCGCACTTAACAATTTTTGCAGGAGCAGGTGGAGACGATGCTGAAGATTTTGCGCGGATGCTTGCAGAAATGTATGTGTCTTATTCGCAATCTAAAAATTGGGGAATTCATGTTTTAAATGAAAATAAAAACACGGTCGGCGGATACAGAAATATAACCTATGAGATTGATGGTAAAAATGTTTATGGTGCGCTGAAGTTTGAGTCCGGCGTTCACCGACTTGTTCGCATTTCACCTTTCAATTCCGCATCGCAAAGACACACTTCATTTGTGATGGTGGAAGTTATTCCTAAATTAGAAAAAGTTTCAGATTTTGAAATTGATGAAGATGAGTTAGAAATTGATTTTACAAAATCTAGCGGACCTGGTGGACAGAATGTAAACAAAAGAGAAACAGCTGTTAGAGTTGTTCATAAACCAAGTAAATTATCAGCTTTTGTGGACACAGAAAGAAGTCAGTTGCAAAACAAGGAAAAAGCATTGGAACTGATTCGAGGAAAAGTGTATAATCTTAGAGAACAAGAACGATTAGAAAAAGAGCGCGGTATGCAAATTTCAAAAACTACCGATGCGAAGTGGGGAAATCAAATTCGTTCTTATGTTTTACATCCTTATCAAATGGTAAAAGATCATAGAACAGATTATGAAGTGAGAGATATAGAAAAAGTTTTAGGAGGAGACATTGATGGATTTATAGAATCAGCAAAACAAAATGATTTACTTTGATAACGTTACAAAAATATATCCCGACGATACAATCGCATTGGAAAATGTTGATTTAAGAATTGAACCTGGTGAATTTGTCTCTATAGTTGGTCATTCAGGTGCAGGAAAAACAACATTAATTAAATTACTTTTAGCAGAAGAAACACCAACAGATGGTCGTGTGCTTTTTGAATCTTTAGATATTCATTGTCTAAAAGGAAATGAAGTTTGTAGACTTAGAAGAAATATAGGAACTATTTTTCAAGATTTTCGTTTAATTTCAAATAAAACTATTTTTGAAAATATTGCTTTTGCTATGGAGGTTGCAGGAAGAACTGATGAGGAGATAAGAGAAGATGTTCCACACGCTCTTGAGTTAGTTGGTCTAACAAAAAAAGCTTGGAATTTTCCAAATGAACTTTCTGGAGGAGAACAACAAAGGGTTGCGATCGCTAGAGCAATTGTAAATCAGCCAGATATTTTGGTTGCAGATGAGCCAACTGGAAATTTAGACCCATTAAACACTCACGATATTATTCAAATTCTAAAGAAAATTAATGATTTAGGTACAACTGTTATTTTGACAACTCACAATAAACATATTATTGATCAATTGGAACGTCGCGTTATTACCGTTGAAAATGGTAAAATTATTCGTGATGAAATTTCTGGAAAATATATTTTATAATTTATGTTAATGCTTAATTTAAGAAGAATATTTAGAACAGGTTTCGTCCAATTTTGGAGAAATGGAGTTGTTTCTTTATCTGCTGTACTTGTAATGATTATTACATTATTTGTTATCGGAAGTGTTATTTTTTCATCAGCGCTCTTGAAAAAATCTTTAGTTTCAATTGAAGAAAAAGTTGATGTAAATGTTTATTTTGTAACAGAATCAAATGAAGCAGATGTTTTAGCTGTAAAAACTGCGATTGAAAAATTACCAGAGGTTGAATTTGTTACTTATATTTCTCGCGATGTTGCTTTAGAAAATTTTCGTGAAAGACACAAGAATGATCAGAAAACATTAGAAGCATTGGATGAATTAGATGAAAATCCATTAGGTGCAGTTTTAAATATTAAAGCGAAAGAACCTTCTCAATATGAAGGCGTAGCAAACTTCTTGGAACAAAATTATCCAGTTGATAGTTCTACTAGTATTGTTGAAAGGGTAAATTATTTTCAAAATAAACAAGCAATTGATCAATTGGGACAAATTATTGATGCAGGAGAAAAATTAGGAGCAATTGTTACAATTATATTTATATTAATTTCTATTTTAATTACACTAAACACAATTCGACTTGCAATGTTTATTTCAAAAGATGAAATCAACGTAATGAAATTAGTTGGTGCTTCAAGTAATTTTATTACAGGGCCATTTTTAGTAACTGGTGCAATGTATGGAATTGTTTCATCTGTTATAACTCTAATAATTTTCTGGCCTGTAACATTTTGGCTTGGTCCAATAACAGAAAGATTTTTTGTGGAGACAAGTATTTTTGAATACTACATAAGTTCTTTTGGAGAAATGTTCTTGATAATAGTTGGTTCAGGAATATTGATTGGTTCAATATCAAGTTTCTTAGCAATTAAAAGATATCTACGCATCAGATAATATGAAAGGCCATAAATATATCTTTGTTGTCGGAGGAGTTATGTCAGGAGTCGGCAAAGGTATAAGTACAGCCTCTATCGGGACTATACTTCAATCAATGGGTAATAAGGTCAACTTGATGAAAGTTGATCCTTATTTAAATGTTGATGCAGGAACAATGAATCCAAAAGAGCATGGGGAAACTTTTGTTATGAATTCTGGTTTGGAAACAGATCAGGATATGGGGAATTACGAAAGATTTTTAAATAGAGATTTAGTCACTGCCGATTATCTAACTTCTGGAATGATTTATAAACATGTTATAGATCGTGAACGACAAGGAAAGTACGGAGGAAATTGTGTTGAAGCAATTCCGCATATTAGAGATGAAATAATTCGTCGATATGAAAAATCTGGAATTTTAAATAAATCAGATGTAACAATCGTGGAAATTGGAGGAACGATTGGAGATTATCAAAACATAATGTTTATGGAAGCTGCTCGTGTTTTGAAGTTGAAAAATCCAAAAGATGTTTTATTTATTATGGTGAGTTATTTGCCAATCCCGAGTACGCTTGGAGAAATGAAAACGAAACCGACGCAAAATGCGATTCGACAATTGAACTCGTATGGAATCCAAGCAGATTTTATTGTTGCAAGAAGTTCTGTTCCACTTGATATGAGAAGAAAGGAGAAGTTGGCGATTCAGTGTAATGTGCAAAAAGAAAATGTAATTTCCGCACCTGATATTGAAAGTGTTTATGATGTACCAATCAACTTTGAAAAAGATAAATTTGGAGAAATGATTGCAGAAGAATTAAATTTGAAAAATAAAAAAGCCGATTTAAGTGAATGGAAAAAATTTGTTTCAAAAACAAAGAATGCAAAAAGTGAATTAAAAATTGCGGTGGTTGGAAAATATTTTGATACAGGAGATTTTGTTTTGTCAGATTCATATTTATCTGTGATTGAAGCGATAAAATATTCTTCATTTTATGAAAACGTTAAAGCAAAATTAACTTGGATTAATTCTAAAAAATATGATGATAATCCGAAGTTGGTAAAAGAATTATCGGAGTTTGATGGAGTGATTGTGCCTGGAGGATTTGGAGAAAGTGGAATTGAAGGGAAGATGGCTGCGATAAAATTTGTTAGAGAAAATAAAATCCCCTATCTTGGACTTTGTTATGGAATGCAATTGATGACAATAGAATATGCAAGAAATGTTTTAGGAATAAAAGATGCAAACACTGCAGAAATAAATCCTGAAGGAAAAAATTGTGTGATAGATATGATGCCTGATCAAAAAGAAAAAATTGCAAAAGGAGAATTTGGTGGAACAATGAGACTTGGAGAATTTCCATGCTTCTTGAGAAAAGGAACAATTGCAGAAAAAGCGTATGGAGAATCTCTTATATCAGAAAGACATCGACACCGATATGAAGTGAATCCAGAATATATTGCGCAATTAGAAGATGCTGGATTAATTTTTTCTGGAACATCGAAAGATAAAAGATTGATGGAGATTGCAGAGCTTCCAAAAAAAGATCATCCGTTTATGTTGGGAACACAATTTCATCCGGAGTTTAAGGCTCGGCCATTGGCACCACATCCTCTGTTTACAGAGTTTGTTAGAGCTGTGAAAAAACAGAAATAAAAAAATCACCGAGTTTCCAAGGTGACTTCGAAGGTAAAATTACTTGTACCCGTTTTCCCGCAGAAGGTATTCCTCGAAAGGCACCCAACCGAAATTTTTCTCAAAAACCTCGGTCTTTGTTTCCACGATTTTTAATTGTCTAACCCACAGGTTGTTTCCGTTGGTTATGTACCCGGCTGCATTAGTGGCAGCCTTGATCGCTGTTGTTGTGAAGTTCTTGCCAGTGGCGAGTGGAATTTCAAAATAGACAGTGTTTTGTAACGGTCCTTCTTCGCATTGATTTGCACCGGATTTTCCTGCAAATATTTCCAATCTCTCTTGAAGATCTTTCAAGTGATTGGAAATATAAAATTTGCTTATTGGTTTATAATCTCTGAAGAAATCAGTTTCCGGGACAGACTCAGGTGCTCGATAAAATTCAATTTCGACCCTGGCGAGTCTTTCACTGCTCAAACGAATTACTTTGAATCTGTGTAACCAAATTCTCGATCCATTTGCATGGTCCACATACGCCAGCATGTTGTCGTTTGCTGCGAGACATGGGTCCCATATGAGTTCAATAACAGATCTTTTTTTCATGTGCTTTTAATACCCATAAACTTCAAACACCATGTTCGAAGCGAATGCATGATGACATTTCTTTTGAGGTATTTTCTGTAGATTTTTAACACTTGGCAGATATTAAGTCAAACAATAATATTAAAATTGTTCTAAGTATTTAATAGCTAAAAAACTAAAATAAAATACAATATAAGTAATGATTTTAACAAAACAATTACAAGTTGTTATACAAAGCAGTTTAGCGCAAGGGCGTGATTATGAAGATGTGCG
>JAGOTN010000006.1:13252-20812 GCA_018061745.1 Minisyncoccota bacterium | reverse complement strand
GGAGGAGGAGAAGTTCGCCCGCTAGACATGGCAGCTGCTTATGGTGTTTTTGCAAACGACGGAATGAAAGCAAAGACTCAAGGAATTCTAAAAGTTGAAGACAGAAAAGGAAAAGTTCTAGAAGAATTTAAAGAAGAAAAAGAAAGAGTTATGCCAGAACAAACAGCTCGATTAATTTCAGATGTTCTTTCAGACAACGCAGCGAGAACACCTGCTTTCGGATCAAGTTCATATTTAAATATTTCTGGAGTTGCTGTAAAAACAGGAACAACAAATGATTATCGAGATGCTTGGATTGTTGGATACACTCCGGAAGTTTCATTAGCAGCGTGGGCAGGAAACAACGATAACAGCTCTATGGAAAAGAAAGTTGCTGGATTTATAGTTGCTCCAATGTGGAATGAGTTTATGCAATTTCTAATCAGCAAAAAACCAGCAACAGCTTTTGTTGCTCCTGAAGGAATGACCGAGGGATTGAAACCTGTTATTGCTGGAAATTGGGCTTACACAAACGATGGAATAGTCCACACTATTTTACATTGGGTAGACAGAGGTAATCCTTTGGGAGATTCTCCTAGAAATCCAGGAAATGATTCTCAATACTGGCTTTGGGAAAATGCAGTTAGAGCATGGCAAGGAAATACGCCTTTGGTAACAGAAGAAAAAGAAGCCGTAACAACAGAGCCAAATCTTCAAATAATAAACCCATCGAATGGCGATATTTTCTCAAAAGAAAATGAAGTTTATGTTGCAATCCAATTAAACAATACCCCAAACCAAATCGTATCAGGAACAGTAAAAATCAACGGTGTTCAAGAAGGAAAAATCGACATTGAAACAAAATCATTTTCATTCTTTCCAAATAAACTAGATACAATAAAAAGTATCGGGAACACTTTAGAAGTTGAAGTAAAGGATAGTGAAGGAAAAAAATACAAAGACTCAATTACTTTCGGAACAAATTAATTAACGAATAAATTTTATATCATTGATTTTACTTTCAATGATATTTCTTTTCATAAAAAGTTCTGCTTTTGCTGCCCCGCTAACAGAAATATTAACTGTCATATCTTTTATTGAGATTAATTCTTTATCTAATTCCAAACCAGTCTCTTCTTTTACAACTTCGATTATCTTCAATTTTAATTCTCGCTCTTTAAATCCGAAATTTTCGTACTTTTTTAGGTATAAGTTAATCTGTTCCATGTTTTAGTTTTTAAATTAACTACCGAGCAATTTTAGCGATTTAAAGGCATCACTAAATACATAAAGCTCGCATCATTTACACCGCGCATTACCATTGGTTTATTTGCACCGTTAAACATTAAAATTAAACTATCAGAATTTATTGAACTAAAAGCATCTCCTAAATATTTATGATTGAAACTAATTTCAATTGAATCACCTCGAAGTGTCGCTTCAACATTATTTTTATTTTCTCCTTTGTCCACATTTTTAGAAGCAATCTCAAAAACTCCGTCAGTTGGACGAATAGTCATATGAATTTGATTAAACTTATCTGAGAAAATATTTGATAGTTTTAGCGCTTGAATTAAGTCTTGTTTTAACACAACAACTTCTGTTGTGTTTTCTTTTGGAATAATTTGTTTATAGTCTGGGAAATTTCCATCCACAATTCTAGAAACTAAATAAAGACCATCATGAACAAAAGCGATTTGTCCTTCATCAAAAAGAATTTCAATATCCCCTGTTACACCATCAAAAATTCTAATTATTTCTGAAACGTTTTTAAATGGAACCAAAACGCTTTCAAAAGAATCAATTTCTTTTACATCAATCTTTTTTTCCGCCAATCTAAAAGAATCTGTTGCAACGAACATTAGATTTGAATCTTTTGGATAAAAATAAACACTTGAAAGTTCTGGTTTCATACTTGAAACAGATGCGCTATACCAAACTGATTTTAAACCATGAACAAGAGAGTGTGCGGATATTTTACAAGTCTTCGTTGTTTCAACTTTTGGAATGTTTGGAAAGTCTTCGTGTGAAATAGCTTTTAGTGTTGCTTCGCTTTTACTTGAAGTTAATAGAATATTTTTGTTTACAATCTCAACTGTAATATTTTCATCTCCTAGAATGTTTGAAAGATATTGCAAGAAAAGTGCACCGGGAACAGCCACCATTCCTTCAGACTCAACTTTAACTGGTATTGAAGCTTCTATTCCAATATCAAGGTTTGTTGATCTTATGATCAAATGATTTTCTTTTGTTTCCAAGATTACACAAGAAAGAACTGGAAGTGTTGAATTCTTTCCAGATATTTTTTCAGCTTTAGAAATTAGATTCTGAAGTTTTTCTTTTGAGCAAATAAATTTCATTGGATTGTTTATTAGTTTTTTTAATTTAAATATTTATTATTACTATTAGTCTTGTGGAAAAGTGGATAAGTCTAAAATAATTTGTTTATTTAAGGCTCATTTGTAATTTTAATTTATAAAAACTTGTGGAAAGTTTTTGATAAGTTGTTTACAAATGTGCAAAACCTTTTTCTATCCACTTTTTGTTCTTTTTAACCCACCTCTTTTCCCTCGATAATCCCAAACAAATTCACAGACATACTAACAGTTTATACACAGCTGTTTATAGCATGGCGCGAATTTGAGAGATTTGTTGTACGAGGTTTTGATCTGTTTTTAGATCATTTTTTATCTTTTCGCAAGAGTGAATAACAGTGGTGTGGTCTCTCCCTCCTAATTTATCTCCTATTGTTGGATAAGAGGTACTAAAATCTTCTCTCAAAATATACATTGTGATTTGTCTCGGGCGCACAACTTCTTTTTTTCTTGTTTTGTCACAAATAGCGTCTGGATCAATATTATAAAAGTCCGCAACTAGTTTGATAAGGTCTTTAATAGAAACCATCTTCTTTGGTCTGGCGCTGTTTTTAACTAAATCTTTAACATCATTTAGTGTAAGTTCTCTATTTTTTAATTGAGACTGACAAGCGATTGAATTAATAACCCCTTCAAGCTCCCGAATGTTCCCGTCTATTGTTGTAGATAGGAAGTCACAAACATCATTGGAAATACAAACATTGTTTTGTCGTGCTTTTGTTTGAAGAATTGCAACCCTAGACTCAGAATCTGGTTTTGGAATATCAACAATCATTCCTTGGTTAAATCGCGATTTAAGTCTTTCTTCTAGACCAGGAATAAAGTTTGGGTGCATGTCTGAAGAAAAAACAATTTGTTTGTTGTTGTCATAAAGAGTGTTGAAAAGATGAAATAATTCTTCTTGAGTTTTTTCCATCTTTGAAAGAAATTGAATATCATCCATTATTAAAACATCGTATTTTCGATATTTATCTTTAAAGGTCGTCATTTTGTTTTGTTGAATAGCCGCCACATATTCAGAAGCAAATTTTTCAGAAGTTAGATAAAAAACCTTTTTATCTCTTTGAATTTCTTTTATTTTATTTCCAATAGCTTGAATCAAGTGTGTTTTTCCGTGGCCAGTGCTTCCATAAATAAATAAAGGGTTGTAAACAATTCCTGGTTGTCTAACAATTGCTTGAGAAGCCGCGTGAGCAAGTTCGTTGAAAGATCCAATGATAAAACTATCAAAAGTATATCGAGGATTTAAATTATCATCTTTGTTTATGTAGTAATCAGCTAAAGGAAGCTCCTGAGTTTCTTTTTGATCTTTTCTTGTGAACTTTTCTTTTTGTGCTCGAATCTTATCTATGTTTGCAACAGTGAAAGTAACAGCTTTAATTTCATCGTTCTGATCTCTTAAAGATTTTAGAATTGTTTTTGAAAATTTATTACTCAACCAATCTTTAACAAAAGTATTTGGAACACCAATCACAGCTTCCCCTTCGTTTATCTTTATTAAAAAGGTTTCTTTAAACCACGTTGCAAAGTTTGCTTTTGAAACTAGTGTTTCAATTTCAGCTAGGGATGTCTCCCATAAATTTTTTGTATCAGTGATTGTTGTCATTTTGAAAAACTATTGATAACTTATTATATACACATGACAGAAATGGGACACTTGTGAAATTCTCTTCTTTATGTTAAAAACTTGTTTACAAACTGTGAATAAGTATAAAATAATTTTATGTCAGTAACATACCAACCAAGTAACAAAAAAAGAAAAACAACCCACGGATTTTTGGTTCGAGGAAGAACTTCTGGTGGAAAGAACGTTTTAGCTAGACGGAGGGCAAAAGGGCGAGCAAAGCTTGCTGTTTAACTCTATTTAATTAAGTGCTTCATAAAACAGAAAGAATCAACACCAAAAGATTTGGAGAGATTATGACCTCTGGTAAGAATATTAGTACCGGAGGTTTTTATTTAAAAACTCTCAAAAGCAATGAAATTAAAGATATTTCTAGATTTGCTGTGGCTGTTCCAAAAAAAGTGGCAAAAAATGCCATAAAGAGACATTTCTTAAAAAGAAGGGTTTTTAATATTGTTAAGGAAAACAAAGCCCTGTTCCCTGTCGCCGACTATATAATTTTTGTAAACAAAGAAGCTTTGCTTTTAAATAAGGCTCAAATGGAAGAAGCTATTAAAATAATGGCTCAAAAGGTATAATAAAAAACTATGAAAGAACTTTTTAATGATTTGTTTTTTATTCCCCTTTACAACGTTCTTGTTTTCTTTATTGATGTAATTCCAGGAGGAGATGTTGGTCTCGCTGTGATTTCTCTTACTCTTGTTGTGAAGTTTGTTTTATTTCCACTTTCCAAATCAGCGGTTAGGACTTCTATAAAAAGCCGAGAAGTTCAAAAAGATCTTGATGAACTTAAATTAAAATTTAAAGACAATCGAGAAGAAATGGGTAGAGCGATGCTTGATTTATATAAAACAAACGGAATTAATCCATTTTCTGGAATACTTCTAATTTTTATACAACTTCCTGTTGTTCTGGCTCTTTATTGGGTTATTTCTAAAGGAGGTTTGCCTGTTATTAATACAGACATCTTATATTCTTTCATAAATGCCCCACAACTGATTGATATGACTTTTCTCGGAGTATTTCACATCGCGGAATCAAAGAGCTTTGTACTGGCTCTTTTGGCCGCTATAACACAACACATTCAAGCCAGACTTTCTTTCCCAAAACAAGAGAAATCAGATAAGCCCGTTTCTGATAAACCAGACTTTAAAGAAGATTTAATGCGCGGAATGCAAATACAAATAAAATGGGTTCTTCCTGTTATGGTTTTTGCTTTTTCATACGGACTAATTTCAGTTGTTGCTCTTTATTGGACTGTTTCAAATCTTTTTGCTATCGGACAAGAAATTTATATTAGAGAAACTATAAAAAAACCAGCTCAAAAAAAGAAGGATGAATTAGCGAACAATATCGGAAATATCTAAACTCCAAAGAGTTAAATCCTTTTTGTTTACAAACAACATGAAGTCATCGTTTGGACTAATCTCTAGTTTAATCATGTCAAAACTTTCCTCAGACTCTTCCCTGTCTCCTAGAATTTGATCATATTTCTGTGTTGAAAGATCAATTTTCCACAAACTATCATCTAAACTTGTTAAACCTTGGTACCAAGATTCAGGTAAATTTGTTCTTGGCATTTCTGTTGGTCCTGCACAAAATAGAATGTTAGTGTCTTTTGAACTGAATACACATTTTTCTGGGAGTGTGTTTACTCCTAATTTTTTAGTTTCACCTGTGGCCATGTTTTGAACAAAAGATCCAAATTCATTGTTTCTTGAAACAGAATAAATTAACCACTTTTCATCAAGACTCATGTTTGTTGTTAAACCAGGAAGGTCTCCTAAGATTTTTTTGCTAGTTCCATTTTGTGTGTTTACTAAATAAGAAAATCCAGCAATTCGAGAATCTGCTTTTGTTGTCATTAAAATATTTGTTGTATCTAGTCTAGAAATTATCCAGTCTGTTAAAGGAGATTCAAAAACTAGTTTTTTTGATAAATCATCAAGAGCTGCTGTCACTAAAGAACTTCCTCCTGTGCTTTTTGGAACAAGATAAGTCAAACCTTTTGAAGAAATCTCAGCATCTATTATATTTGTTGTTAAATAAGGCCCTTCTAGTCCAAATCCATCAGCAATTAAAGATCCACCAGAAGGTGATGTTGTTGCTTTTTGAACTATTTTTGCAGATAAAGTCTCTACTGTTTCTTGGTCTTCATTTAAAATTCGCAAAAGAACTTTGGTTCCGTCTTTTGAGAAAAAAGAATCTACAACCCTTGGAATTGTGGTATTGGAAAGTCTTGTTTGAGTCAAAGAATCCTCTCTTGCTTCATAAAGATGCCCTGTTGATCTTTCTATGTATCTAAAAACAACAAACTTATTTTTTTGAACAGATTCAGATCCGTCTGCAGAAACAATAGGTCTTGAGCTGTTCCCTTCTTTTTCAAAAGAGATAGATCCAGCAACAGGAACTTGTGAAAGTTGTCGAAGTCGCGGAATTAAATTTGTTCCAATGAAACCAGTTCTGCTTGGGTCTGGATTTATTTCACCATTCTCATCTAACCCTGGAATATTTACAGGAAAGAAATCTTCCGGTCTTTCGAAGCCTTGTGTGTTTGTTTGAGCAGTATCTTCTTTTACAAAAAATAGCCAAAAAACAAAACCAATAAAAATAAATATTAAAGCAAAAATTGTCCAAGTAAGTATTTTTCTTATCATAAAAATATTATAACTCTAGTTTCTTACCACACCTAGTGTGTTGTTTTCTTTAGAAACTAACTCTAAAGAAAAACTTCCTAAAGAATTTTTATCTAAACCAAGTGCTTTTTGTGTTGCTTCTGAAACAAGAAGAGAATCCTCTATTGTGTTTCTTGTATCTATTTCAACGATAACCTCTTTATTATTATTTAAGTTTTTTATTTTTAAATATTTTCCGCTTAAAAATCGGTTTGCAATACCAGTGTCTCCTACCGCTTCAAACCCTGTTTTTAAAGCCAATTCGCTCTCTGGATACGCTGCATAATATTCCGCACTAGGAATTCTTTCTTGAATTAAAACTTGGCTCACTTCTCCTGTTTCTAAATATCCAAATCTTCCATCTACACTACCTCCTTCAAAAACAATTTTTTCTCCATCTGCATTTTCTGCAAAATAATATTCTCCAAACTCATTTGATGTTGCCATCTCTAAGTCCCCTGTCTCTCTCGGATTTCTTATTAAAGCGTATTTTGTAGAACCTTTAAGTGCAACTTTAATATCAGAAGGCCCGCCGTATGTATTTATTTTAAGTTTCCCTAATCCAAAAGAATTAAAGTATTCAGTTGTGTCTGAAGGTTTATCTTCTTTTACAAAATCAAAGTTTTGCTCGGGAATTATTCCTTCAACTACCGCGGGTTGTTTTTCTTTATCTTGGAGTGTGAAAAAAACACCAAAGACAGCTAAAACCAAAATTCCAGTTGCTATTATTAAAATAATTTTATTTCTAGTCATTGAAAATATTTATTTCAAATTTATTACCTCCTTTGAAACCAGGAACTATTGTTGAAATTAAGAGTATTGAAATTAGTGCAATTAGAAGACCTCCCAGCGCTGCGTAAATTTTATCTTTTCCAGCTCCTTTTGAAAAAACAGATTCACTTCCCAT
>JAGOTN010000006.1:1384-13152 GCA_018061745.1 Minisyncoccota bacterium | reverse complement strand
CTTCCTGTAATTTGAGCACTGTCTCTCCCCACTCCAGAAAGTTCTGGCATTTTTCCATCGTCTTTTAGCCAAGTATAAATTATTTTATTTTTAGGAAGAGGAACACCATTTTCTTTAATGATAGCCATTGCAGCCATTGTTATTGTTGATTCATGAGTGAAAAGTGAACGGCCTTTATAAAAAGGAGGAACATATGTATTTGCTTCATAAATTAAATCTAGATCAGATGGAGTTATTGTTGCTGATTCATTTAAAACTCCTCCAGTGTCTCTTTCTACTCTTACGGAAACAGTAGAAGACCTCCCTGATTTGGGTGATTGAAATTGAAATGTTTTTTCACCGATTCCTCTTTTTTTCACAACACCATCAACAGACCAAATAATATTAGATCTATCTAAGCTTGAGTAATTACTACTGTTAACTTTTACAAGCACTTCTTCTTCAGGTGCTGGTATTTTAGGAGTCAAAACTAGTTCAGCTGTTTCATCAAAAGCAGATGAAAAACTTTGAGCAAAAATTTGCAGAGGAGAAAAAATTAAAGCCAATAAAATTAAATATTTCATTACGATTATTTTAACTCTTTTTAAAAAACTTAACTACTTATTACTGCCCGCAACTCTTGTGATTTTAAAATCAACATTCCCTGCCATTAACTTAATCCCTTCTTGGATAGCTCGAACACTCTCTTTGTTGTCGTAATAAGACAAAAGTAAAAGAAATGAGTTTCCTGGAATTACTTGAATAAAAGGGATTTTATCTGAGATGGCTATAAGATATTTTAACCAAGGTGGCAAAATTCTTTTTAGATTCCCTGCCAATTTTGCGGCCTCTGCTGTTTTTCCTTCTTTAGATAATTCCTGAACCTTCGACTCCAGTCTTTTAACTTGAGCAGCTTTTCCGGATAAACGTTTTAGGTTGTTTAATCCTGCTAAACTAAGTTCACCTTCAATTTTAAAAGAAGAATATTTTTCCTCTCTTTGGTTTACATACCAAATTTCAAACGGTAAAAAGATCAGTAATGAAAAGATTGCCCAAGGAACAGAGCCTGCTACTGAAGCTGCGGCAAAAATATCAACCCCGTCAATTACTAAAGCGACTGTCATAAAACCTATTGGAAAATCAACTTCTGTCGGAGGGGTTGTGTAAGCAGAAAGAAATTCATCAGTAGTCATGTTTCCTCGACCATCGCCCCTTTTTTCATCAGCAAACTGTCTTGCTTGTCTAATTACTTTGTCGTCAGCCATATTAATTTACAGTATTCTCCTTAACTTCTGTTGTTTTTCTTTCAAGCATTTCAGGGGTTTTTGTTCCAGCTGATGCTTTCAAGTCTTCTTTTGCTTTTTTGATTTGTAGAACCTGAGATGGATCAGAAGTAATAATCTGATCTTCTGTATAAGACGCAATAATTTTAATAGCAACGTGCTTTATTCCTGCAAAGAAAATTCCCTCCCCCACATCAGACTCTAGAAGTAGATATTTCTCTTCTTCTGTTAAGTTGAAAGTTTGTTGAATCATATCCATGGCAGTTGGAGATTGTTTTAACAAAAGTTGAATTGAGGAGTTTGTAATAATTGGCATTCCATAAGGTGAGCGCAAAAAATCTTCCACATCTTGAGTAATTGTAGACATTCCCAAATAATATTTTCTTCCTCGTTTTGCCAAAGAGAAAAGGAAAGAAGCTGTGTCTTCTGATTTCATCATCCACCAGGCCTCATCAATAACAAGCAATCTTTTCTTTAATTGTTTTCGCACAGCATTCCAAATAAAGTGAGTTACCAAATACATAGCAACTGGTTTCAACTCGTCTTCCATGTCTCGCAAAGAGAAAACCACAAATCTTTTATTTATATCTACGTTTGTTGGTCTATTAATAAAACCAGACCATGTTCCTCTCGTGTATTTAGAAAGTTTTTGAGCCAAAACATCTCCTCCATCCATTCCAGATAAAACATATTCAAAATCGGAAAGAAGAGGTGGTTCAATATTTGAGAAATCACTATCTGGAGTAATATCTTTCAACGCGTATGTTTCTGCAATCGCACGATCGACAATGGCATCTTCTTCGGGGGTAAGTCCTCCAAGCATTAGTCGGAAAAGTCCAACCAAGTTTACAATGTTTGAACGCAAAATATCAGAAGAAGACTCATCTTCGCGAGCGGGTGGAAGATCAAAAGGGTTAATGTGGTGATCAGATGTAAGAGAAATATTGAAATATCTTCCTCCTGTCGCCTCTGCCAAAAACTCGTATTCCCTTTCAGGATCGATCACAAGAACATCTGTCTCAAACATCAAAGTTCTCAAGATTTCTAATTTTGTTGCATAAGATTTTCCAGAACCGGCTTTCGCAAATGTTACAGAGTTGTAGTTTTCAAGACTGAATCTATCAAACAAAATTAATGAACTGTTGTGACGGTTAATTCCAAAAAGAATTCCTTTATCTGATGTAAGGTCAAAAGAAATAAATGGGAAAAGACTAGAAAGTGGAGCAGAATTTAATTTTGAATGCACTCCAAGTAAATCTTGTGCTGTTGGAATAACTGTTCTGAAACCTTCTTCTTGTTGGAAAAGTGCAGGTTTAACATAAACTAGTTTAGCTTCAAGAATTGATTTTATTTCTGATTCAAATTTATCAAGCTCGTCTTTGCTTTCTGCATAAATTGAAAAATAAAGTCCAACATCAAATATTTTTTCTTGCGCTTGTTGTAAGCTATCTCTAAGAACTTCTAAATCTTGGTACGCAGTATCAAGCATTGGGTCTCGAACCAAACCTTTATTTTCTCTTGTGTGAATTTGAGATTGAACTTCCGCAACTTTCTTTTTGAATTGTCGAAGAATTGTGGCTGTATCAATTGGGTGAACAAAAATTGAAATATCAAAAACTCGATCAAGATTGATGACTGGAGCAAACCAAGAGTCAGATAAAAATCTTGGATATGAAATTACAAAAAAACTTCGTACCATTTTATCTCCTAGATTTAATTCACGAGGTGTAACTTTAAGAGCACTCGGTGCAATAACATCTTGCAATTCCAAAACCCCAGCCTCATAAATTTCTTGAGGCAAAAAAGATGTGATCTGAGTAGGATCTTCTTGTGTTTTTTTTCCTTTTATAAAATCTAGTATTCCCATATTTTTAATTAACCGGAATTGGTTTCTCTACATCTCCTGGATTGAATAATCTATAAAAAACTTCAATCGCCTCTTCAGTTCCTAATTGTACACAACGAACACCAGCTCTTGTAATTCCTTGTTGCACAACCGCGATTCTTTGTTCTATTTGTGTGCTGTATTCTTCAAAATCTTCTTTCTTCCCTGTCGCAATCGCTGCCGCTGTTTGTTTTTTGAAAAAACCTTTCGTTTTAGTAGAACCCATGTTTAGCGCTGCGGGTGTATAAGGCACAACGATATAAAAAGTTTTTGTCATGATGTTTGTTCTTTCTGTGAAGGCTTTAATGAACTCGATGTATTCTTTCGTTTGAATTCTCATCAAATCATTTATTTGTTCCTTCTCTCTAGACTCTAGAGTCGCAATGTATGGACGAATATCAAGACGACGAGATTGAATAAAAATTTGCACACTGAAATTTAAAGAGTTTAGAAATTGTTGAAATTGAAAAATAATAGCTTCTTGTTCATCACTAGATTTCAATGCGAAGTTTACAGAAGAAGTCATTAGAAGAGCTCTCATTGATCCGTCTTTCAAAACTAAAATTCCATTACGAACCTCTTTGATAGGAACAATTGATTGTGTCGCTTTGTTGTTTTCCTTCATGTCGAATTTATTATATCAAAAAAATATAAAATATATTTTTTCTTATTCTCTCGGCTTTATATCATCTAGCGTTTGTAGTGTTTCGTGAATATCTAATCCCCAAGATAAATCTTTTAGTTTGCTATTAGAAAGTTTCGGTACATTTAGAGAGGCTCTTTGCAAAACTTCCGCTGCTTGTTTCTCTGGAGTCTTCTCTCTTTTTTTCCAAAGATAAAGTTTTGGTGCAAAAAGATATTTGAATGCATGTTCAATCACAACAACTAAAGGTCTATCGTTTACTTGCCAAAAAGCTAATCCAAAAAATAAAGAAACTACAGGCACTCCAATTAAAATTGCTAAAAATCTTGGAAAAGAAGTCCAAAGAACAAAGGCAAAAGCAAGCCCTGCTCCAGCATAAAGGAATTGCTTTAGTGTAAACGGCCCAAAGATTTTATCTTCAATTTCTAAGAATTGTGGAACTTGATATTTCATATTTCTATTCTACTCTATTGATTCACGATAGGGGTCTACTTTTGCAGGTTGTGTTGTGTTTGGTGCAAAGATTTTGTCTTCAGATTTTAAAATATCTACAGTTTTTGGCATTGGTACGAAGATTTTTTTTACAACAGGTGTGGCTGGTTCAATGTCGGTTAATTTTTTTGTTTCAATAATTTCAGCAATTTCTTTTTCTATTGCAGTTAAAACTTTTGGTTCCTCTGGTTTTTTTTCTAAAGCTCCAATTGGCGCTGTTATTTGAGTTGTTATCGGCTTTAATCCTGTTTCTTGTTTAGCCATTATAGGAGCTTCAACTTTTTTATTTTTATCAAAATAATCAGAAGGAATTTTATCTTTAAGAGAAGGTTTTGAGCTTATTTTTACAGCATTTTCAATATCTTCAGCCACTTTGTTTAGCTCGCTGTTTGCTTCCCTGTCTACATCAGCGACAGTGTCTGCTGTTTCTGTAAGTGCTATCAATTTTCTTCTAATGTCACCAAAAATTTCTCGCTCTACTTCGCTTGAAATTGTGTAAGCTGCGTCTTCTGAAACTTGTGCATATTCTTTTGCGTTATTTACGAAGTCATCAGGATTTTCAAGTCCAAGCATTGTAATAAGTACAAGATTTTCAATAGCTGCACCTTGATCAACATGAAGGCTGTTATTTTTTACAACTCTACGAATTTTCTCCTGCCAATTAGAATTGGTAATAGTATCCTGAATTACTGGAGGTAAAGTTTTGAATTGTTCTTGAATTATTTTTGTAGTTTCAATTTGCATATTTAAGGTGTTGAAGGTTTATTGTTATTGATTGCGTCCATAAGGTCTTTGGTGTCTTGGCTTCTTTGACTTCTAATTTCTTTTTTAATAACGTCTCTTGCTGTGTTTGTGGCTGGTGTAAACCAAATATTTTTAATTGAAACTTTCCCGTCTGTTTTTGCAACAAAGGCCGCTTTTGCTGGATTTTTAGCTGTTTCATAATTTCCTCGGGCTGTTTCGTTGGCCGCTTTTGCCCCATCAACATCGAGCGCTGCTACTTTTGCGCTATGAACACCAGCAGAGATTCTTCCTGTAGCCAGGTCTTTGTCCAAAGCTTTTAAAGCAGACTTTTTTGTTTCAAGTTCTTTTGTTGCAATTTCATAAGCATCTTTTTCTTTTTTTATATCAGCTTCTGCATTGTCTGGTATTGCTTTATATGTGTCCTGTATCATCTTTGAAAGTCTATCTGTTTGACCTTTAAATCCATCTTTTGGAGTGGCCATTGTTTTGTTGAAATCCCCACCAACTCCCGTAGCTGAAGCGACCCCTTTAAATGTTTTTGAACCTCTTAAATCAAAAGAAGATTTCCCAATCTTTTCTAATTGTTTAGCGAATGCCCCTCCTACCATTGGCATACTCTGTGCAAATTTCTTAACAGCATCGCTCTTTAAAGCTAGCGCTGCTCCAGCTCCTGCTGTGTTTCTTCCCAAGAATGCCGCACTTCCAAGCATTGCTCCACCTGTTGCAGAAGTCACCGAAGCACTTATTTTTCCAACAGCTCCACCTGACCCGTGCTCTATTTTTTTGGCCACTATTAATGCAGCGATAAAAAGACCTATTACGATAGCCATTGCAAAACCCGCTCCGGTGATTATTTTTATAGTTCCTATAAAACTATCTCCTACACTTGTTGGATTACCGTTGATTCCATCAATATATTTCTTCATGTCCATTTTTTGAAAAACTCCCAAGATCTTTAATCCTATTAGAATAAAAAGAAGAAAAGCTGGTAAAAAGAAAGACTGACCTATGATGTCTTGCCACCATTTATCAGATATTTTTTGAGTACTTGGCAGAATCATGCTTGCAAAAGCAATTGGAGATACGACAAGTAACAACAGGATCGCTATCAACCTTCCAAGAACCATCGCTCCACCTATAAATAAGACAACCGCTAATACTAATGAAGCAATAGCTCCCATCCAAATAGAAACCGAACGATAAGTTAAATTATCTTGAGCGTCTCCTGGTGGACCTATTAATCCAGACCCATAAGCTTTCATCATTTCCCATTTAGAATTGCTTAATGTCTCCTCATTCTCCTTTTTGGCATTTCCATCAATATTTGCTTTTGCAGCGGTTATAAAAACAGCTACTCCTGAATTTTTCATTATGTAAGTACCTAAGTTGGCACTCTGTCCTTGACCCGCCTCTGTAACCTCTTTAATTTTTCCATAAACGCTTATGGCCATTTGATTTGAAACATCAACAACTATGGCTCCAAAAAAGAAACTGAAGTTCATTAAAAGAGCGGCTACAATGACTCTTCCTAGAAGTTTTTTTCCTTCGTAACCACTTTTTTGCAAAATAGTTCCTATTGCAATGAAAACAAGTGCAAAAATTATTCCAATATTGGCAAGATTTCTAAAAATACTCCAAGCTTCTTTTATTGGAGAATCTTTTGCACCAACAATGTCTGAAATTCCATAGATTCCAATTTGGATGATCAGATCAAACAAGCCAGACGCGACACCTAATAAGATTCCTGTAAGAGTTAGGATTAATAGTCCTAAGAAATCCCAAATAGGACTAAAAGCTCTTAAAAGCCAATCAGCTACCCCGAATGCGCCACTTAGTATTTGGTCTGTGAAGCTTAATTTTTCTGTATCAGATTGTGCAGGGGTTTCTGAAGGAAGTGTTGTTCCTCCAGATGTCCAACCGCTCGAGTTTCCCCAACCGGAGTAGCTTGGAGTTGCTGCGTTTGTAGTGTTGATTTGAAAGCTTCCTAATAAAAAAATAAACAAAAAAACAAAAAGAAAAATTTTCTTCCTCTTTAATAAAAAACTCATACAAAAATTATAACACTATATTTTAAATTCAAATTGTTTTTATCTACTACTTTGTATTAAGTTGCAAGTTGAGAACCTCCTTGATCATCTTTTGGATCTGTTTGTGTTGCTTTTTTAAGGTAGTCCTCTAAAAGTTTATTATCTTCAGAAACTTCATCAGAAACACCTTGCCTTACTCGGGCGCTGACTAGTGTGGCTTCGAGTTGTGGACGGTATAGAGTTGCTGGTTCTATAATGTTTCCTATATCGTCAATGTTGTCATACCATCCTCCGGATATTTGTTTTTTATAAGCTTCTTTTTGAAGACTTCCTTCAACTATTTTAGCAAGCTCGGTTTTATATTTTCCAGATTTGACTATTGTGTTGTTTGTTGGGTATAACCATCTAAAATAATTCTCAGGATCATTTAAATCATTTTTATTTCCAGAATCTGCTGAACAAACTTCATTTTTAGCAGAGCTTAGGATAGAAGATTTTTGTTCTTCGTCTTGTATTGATTTTGCAATTTCTGAATTAACACCGTCTCCGCATTTATCAGATTTTTTAACTTCGTCTATAAACTTTTTTATTACTTCATCACGAAGGTCGTTAAAAAGTTTTGTGTAAGCTTGTACAAAAAGTGGTTGTTCATCAGGGCCTGTTTCTCTGATTTTATTTTTTGTTTGTTCAATTCCTTTTGCAATCTCCTTATCTGTCTCGCAAGACAAAACAGCATCCAAGGCTGGTTTTTGCTCACTTTCCTCTCCAATTTCTTTAGCGGTTATTAGAGCTATGTTTTTTTGTATGCTTTCAATTGGCTCTACGATAGGTTTTGGATCTACTGGAACCATTTGGCCTGTAAGTGATTTTTTTGCTTCAGCGGCTTTGTCTTTTAGTTCTTTTTTCATTCCTTGAGCCGGTCCTTCTTCTTTACACTGGTCCGCTGTTCCATTTTCGTACTCGTCTTGATTTTCATAATATTGTTCATTCCCAGGGGTATTATTATCCGCAGTTTGATTGTTTGTGTTGTTGTTTGTAGTTGTATTATTTGTATTGTTCGTACTTGTGTTTGTTCCATTGGTTCCGTTAGTACCATTTGTGCCATTCGTTGAAGAGCCCCCGTTGTTTGAAGGCGTATATGTAGTTCCATTACTTGGTCGAGAACCAGAACCTCCACTTGAACCACCAGAAGAACTTCCGCTAGGTCTACTTCCGCCTCCACCACCTAAAAGACTTCCTAGTTGTCCAAGTTGACTAAGTGGATTTTGTTGAGAACCACCAGTGTTTGTTGTTGGTAATGCTACATTTAGTTTAACTTCCACACTACATCCGGCTTCGATAACAACCCCACCTGTTGTAACTGTTGTTGTAGCTCTTTTTATTCCAATGGACGCATAATCTGTTGTGATTGTAGATGAGTTTATTGTATCAATATTGTCTCCTCTCCATCTATAAGAAACAGAAGCTCCTCTATTTAGAACTGTCGCGGTCCAAGTTACATCTTCATTTCTTGCTACTTCTCTTTTGTTTGGAGCACAAGTAACAGTTGGGGTTGTTGTTGCTTGTTGTGCTTGACTAGATTTTGGGAAAGCTTGGAATGAAATAAAAGCAATAAGAACAGCGCTTAATGTTCCTGCTAAAATTATTTTTGAGATTTTCTTAAACATAATTTGATTAAAAATTGTTCCACATTATTCCAGTTTCGTTCTCAGAAAAAATTATATCATTTAATTCAAAATAATTTGCTATGTTTATTAAGATTTTTGTTTGAGAATCCCAAGCTTGATTGTATTGATTTAAAATTAGAACAGTAAAAATCGGATCTTCTTTGGTTTCCGACAAAGTTACTAAAGCAACACTTATTTTGTATAGGTTATTTACGTATCTTAGATGTTCATTTGAGATACTTCTCGGAACTTGTATTTTAGACAAAGCATCTGCATATTGAACATAAGTATTAGCATATTCTTTTATATATTCGACAGGATCTTCTTTATCTATTGTTGGCAAAAGAAGTTTGTGATTTACAAGTAACTCAGAAAATTGGTTCCCATACTTTCGGACGTCATCTCTTCTGTAGTCTGGAAAAGTGTTTAAATCCAAAGATGAATACTTGTTAGGTATTGTTGTAAAAGGTTTTGTTTGTTCAGCTATGGTTGTTGTCAGAATGTCTATATTTTCAGGAGTATTTAAGTTTTGGTTTTTTAAATCGTTATAGTTTCCAAATAAATTATTTAAAACAAACTCCGAAACATTTTGAGGGTCTTTCGTTTTGTCTAAATTATCAGTTATTTCTTTTTCTTTAGAAATAAAAAATTCTTCTATGCTTTTTACTTTGCCTGCTGAGACTATTTTTGTACCATCAACTTCCTCGGTTTCTGGAGTTTCTTTTGTGAAATCTTTGTTTTTTATAACATCGGCCCCAATAAAAGCCACAATTATTGCAAAAGTGATAATCATTATAGAAATTACTTTTTTGCTCGGTTTTTGCATCGAATAAATTATAGCAGATTGATAATAGATTGCGTGATATAATTTTTTTATGAATAGAAAATTATTACTATTGGTTTTGGTACTGGCTATTTTTTTATTTCTTTTTAAGACTGATCTAAAAAATATTCCAAAGGAAACAAGTCTTGCTGCAGCGTATTCTGTAAGTCAAAAAAATCATACAGGAGAAATTTTCGGTGGGCAGGTTATTCGTAGATTGGAGTGTGACTGCGAAAAAAATAAAAGTTATGCCGTGCAGATAAATGAGTATGTTAGCAAGAGTAATATCTGGCTTAAAGTTGATCCACAATCAAAAATATATGAACATTACCAACTAAAGCCTAATCGATATACTTTGGGAACCTATAATGTGGGTGGATTGTGTTTTTCAACAAAGGTTGACCCACAATGTAAAAAGCCTCTTAAGGTTAAAGGAATAATCAATCATGGACCTGGAGCAGGAACTTCTCTGTAATTATTTTCTAGCTAAACAAACCCAATTTTCTACAGTTAATTCTTCAGAACGAATTTTTGGATTAATCCCACACTCTCCAAACTTTTGTTTTTCCACAATCCCCTCTAAATTTCCCCCAAGTTGTTTTCTTTTGTGTGCAAATCCTGCTTTTACAACTTCAAAAAATCTTTGTTCTGTTAAATTATTTTTTTTATTTGAAAAAAGTTCATTTGAAACATCTGAAATATGAATGATCGCAGAATCTACTTTTGGAGCTGGAACAAAGGCTCCTTTTGGAACAGTTGCTATGTATTTAGGTTTTCCAAAAACTTTTATTGAAATTGAAAGAATGCTTTCTTTTTTGTCGCGAGACATTATTCTTTCCGCAACTTCTTTTTGCACTAAAAATGTAACTGATTTCGGCGGATTTTTTTCTGTTAGAAATTTTTCTATTAATGCACCCGTAATGTAATAAGGAATATTCGCAATAATTTTGTAATCATTTTTTAGATTTTTATGTTGGCTCGGTTTAAACTCCAAGGCATCAAACCTAAGTATTTCAAGTTGCCCACTTTCACAAAAGCTTTGCAACACCGCCTCCAACTCCCCGGCAAGCACTTCATCTTTTTCCACCGCCACAACTTTTGCTCCTGTCTCTAAAAGTTTTTTTGTTAAAGCACCTCTACCAGGCCCTATCTCAAGCACCACATCTCCCTCTTTTAATTCTCCTGCTTTCACCATTTGATTTAAAGCCTTCTCGGATTTTAAAAAGTTTTGACCTAAAGATTTTTTTGCTTTTTGACTGAAATTTTCTTGCATGTTACCAATTTATAAAAACACTTCGTGCTTGGCTAATAACATCATTCCCTTCATCTCCTTCTTCGCTCTCAATTAAATCTGCTGGAACATCCGCAATAAATTCTGACGGAATATTTACTTGTTGTGAACCATAAATTGTTCGTATTCCTGCATATGACAAAAATATTTTCTTCCGCGCTCTTGTAAGTGCAACATAAAACAATCTCCTCTCTTCTTCCTCGTCGTCTTTTTTAGAATCTTTTCTTTCACTTGGGAAAAGTCCTTGTTCAAGTCCTGTGATAAAAACATAATCAAACTCTAATCCTTTTGAAGAGTGAATTGTCATAAGTTTAACCCCGTTTTTCTTTTGAATATCTGCTTCCGTTTCAATTTCATCTTGATCTGTTGCAAGTGCCGCTTCTTCAAGAAGTTTTGCTATTCCCTCACTTGGCTCTGTTTCATCATATTTTGTTGCCAAAGTCGCAAGCTCTTTTATGTTTTGAATTCTTTCAAGTCCTTCTTCTCCCCCTTTTTTCAAATCTTCTTCCATCCCTGTTGATTTAATAATCATTTTAATTGTCTCACTCGGAGTCTGTGTTTCTGCTGTTTTTTTAATTCTCGCCAAAAGACTTCGGAAGTCTGCGATTTTTTCTGCAACTTTTCCTGATAGTTGTCCTTCATTTCCTTCCAAAATTTTCAAAAGAGTTACCTTCCCTATTCCTCTTGCTGGAACATTTATTATTCTTCCAAGACTTGTTAAATCATCAGGATTAAATGCTGCACGCAAAAAACTTAAAATATCTTTAACTTCTTTTCTATCAAAAAACTTTGTTCCAAGAACTTGGTACGGTATTGCAAGACGAAGTAAATATTCTTCTAAAATTCGCGATTGAAAGTTTGCTCGATAGAGAATCGCAATTTCATTTGGGTTTGCTCCTTTTCTTATTAATTCTTCAATCTCTTCTGCCACGAA
>JAGOTN010000006.1:0-1284 GCA_018061745.1 Minisyncoccota bacterium | reverse complement strand
AGAGTGGAATGTTGAAACAAAAGGTCTTCCCAAATCTTCTGCTAAAAGCAAACCTAAACGGTCTTTCATTTCCTTCGCAGCTTTGTTTGTGAAGGTAATCGCTAAAATATTTTGAGGAAGGACACCCTCTTTGACAAGATTTAAAATTCGATGTGTTAGTGTTTTAGTTTTTCCAGCTCCAGCTCCTGCCAAAATTAAAAGAGGTCCACGATTGTGGATAACTGCTCGTTTTTGCGCTTCATTTAAGCCCTCTAAATGTTTCATGGTCAAATCATATTAACATACCGTTGACACCTTTCCCTAGCCTGCTACCATTAATGAATCCTCATAGATGGGGTCTGCAAAGGCTTATCACTTACTCAGACAAAGACTCTGACCCTTCGTCCGCGAAGCCGTATCGAGTTAACATAAATAAAATTAGTTCACAGATTACAGTGAAAAAAGCTGTTCTTGCTATACCTCTTTTAATTCTACCTTTCTTAGCACACGCAGGAGTTTTTTCTTTTTTAGCTAACTCTTCTAATAAAAACAATGAAAATAAAGAGTCTTCTTTAAATTCTCAAACAATGCCAGTTCTTCAGGCTGCTACAAACAACGATCCTAACCCAGCAAAAGGAGGTGGAGATATTTTAGTTGTTGATGATAAGGCTATTATGTCTGTTTCTACTATTACAGGTGATCTTGTTGAAATTTATCGTCCAAAATCTGATCAAATTAGTGTTTATGTTGTACGAGATGGTGATACTTTGTCTCAAATAGCAGATATGTTCCACGTTTCTTCTAATACTATTCGTTGGGCCAATGATTTTAGTGGAGATATTCAACCAGGGCAACAATTGGTGATTTTGCCAGTTACAGGTGTTAAACATAAGGTTAAAAGTGGTGGAAGTGTTGCTGATTTGGCTGAACTTTATAAAGCTGACGCTAGAGAAATCGCTTTATTTAACGGTATTTCTGTTAATACAAAACTTGAGGCTGGTATGGAAATTCTTGTTCCAAACGGAGAGTTGCATGTTGAAGCAAAAAAGAAGACAAAGACTGTTGCTAAATCTAGTGGTAAAAGCGCAGGATCTTCTACTGCAAAAAGTTCAGGAGGTATATTCAAAAATCCAATTCCAGGAGCTGTTAAAACTCAAGGTATTCATGGATACAACGGTGTAGATTTTGGTGCTCCAATCGGAACTCCTATTTATGCAGCTGCTGGTGGACAAGTTATTATTAGTAAAACAGGTGCTTGGAATGGTGGATATGGAAATTATGTTGTTATTAAACACGATAATGGAA
>JAGOTN010000005.1:17467-21581 GCA_018061745.1 Minisyncoccota bacterium | reverse complement strand
TTATTTTTTTTAGGAGGCGCAACTTGGAGTTTTTACAATTTATTTGCAGGAATTGAATCACCTTACCCGTCTTTAGCTGATGTGTTTTTTGTACTAATGCCAATATCTTTTGCAATTTCAGTTGGTTCTCTATTACAAATATATAAATCGAGCACAAGGGCAAGTTCCATAGTAGTTGCAACCATTATTTTTCTAGGACTTGCTTGGTTGATGTTTCATTTTGTTGGTAAGCCAGAAATATCAAGTGAATTATCATTTTGGGAAAATTTCTTTAACTTTTCATATGCTTTAAGCGATTCAATATACACAGGAGCTGGATTTGCACTTCTTGTTATTGCAGGAGGAAAAATCTATAGAGGTATTTTTGTTTGGGTATTAGCAATGTTTTTAATCACAATTGCAGATATTATTTTTAGCACAAGAGCTGCGACTGAAAGTCTTTGGAACGGAGACATCTCTGATCAACTTTACACACTTTCAGCTATAATCTTCACTTACGCTGTAATTTTACTATCTAAAATTTCAGATAAAAAAATAATTAAAATATAGATTCATGATTCTAAGTTCGTGTGTAAAAAATGAAAAGAAAATTGCAATTTCAGCTCTTTCTTTTTTTTTAATAACAATTTTTTTTACAACTATTTTAGGATTATCTCCCATCACACACTCAATAATTCAATCGGCTTTTTACACAACACTCATAATTTGTTTATTTTTAACAATGCAAGGGATAAACAAAATTGGTATCAAAAATTTTGCAGGTAAATCTTTAATGTATTTTGGAATAACTGTATTTTTAGCTTTAATTAACATTATTTTACTCAACTTAAGTGATCATTTAGATTTAAATAAAGAGTTTGTATTTAAAATAAGTGAAATTTTTTGGATTGTTCAAACAGTACTACTTACACTTGGAATCTTCTCATTATTAACTCCATACAAATTAGGATTTCCAAAACATTTATACACAGAATTTTTAAGTATATTTTTAATAATATTATTCCTAATTTCTTTCTTCGCTGGTTGGCCTCAAATATTAAATGCACTTCTAATAACAATAGGAGTAATGTCTCTAATAATTTCTGGTAAAAAAACTCATTGCGGGATTGTCTGTTTATCAACTGGATTAATTTTTATATCAATTAGTAATATTTTTTTCATATATAGATCTTGGAATGAAATTTCTTATTTTGGAGATATAAGTGATATTATTTTATTAATATCTTGGATTACAATTACAGCTGGAGTTTATTTTGTAAAAAAATATCATGCCTAAACTAACATTTTTTAAAAATTTTTTTTCTAAAACTCCAGAAAAACCAACAGAAGTTGATAAGATTTTTTCTTTTTTATCGAGTTCAAGTCACCACCCTGACACAATTGAAAACTACCTAATTCAATATAAGCACCTAAAAAGAAAATACAAAGCAGGTGATGATTCTATATTCATTAATCTTTATTTAAATTGGGAAGAATTTATCATAAATAACAAAACAGAGAATTATACAAACTACTCAAAGGAAACTTTAAGACAATCTGTAACAAAAAATGCAAACATAAAAAATATATCCTTACCTTTCAAGTTAGTTTTCATAGAAAAAAAAGAACAATCTGTAGCTCTATATGAAAGTTTTGTTCTTGAGTTGGTCGATTACATAAATGAGCATTTAGGAAATGCTACTTTGGTAAAAACAGTAAAAGATATCAAAGATCCCTTTCTTTCAAAGATAAAAATCACTCCGAACGGTTTAGACTTTTCTTTAATCGATCAAAATATTAATGACAACATTCAATACCCTATCGATGAAATAACCAAGTCATTTAGAAATCTTGTAAATGTTCTATACAGCAAGATTGAATTATCTTTAGGTGAAAAGCTAACTAAAAATATTTTTAGCAAAATATTTTTAGATTTTAAACAAACATACAATGCTGAGTTATCTGCGGTGATTCTAAAAATAATTCCTGAAAGGATTTTAGGAGTATACGAGTGGCTTTCTTTAATGAGTAAGAAAGAATTGGAAAGACAAGTTAGAGAAAAAACTGAAGAGTTAACATCTCTTAATAACACTTTAGAAAAAACTATTGCACAAAGAACCGAAGAATTGCAATTAGCTTATAACGATTTAAAGAAACTAGATGAAAAGAAATCTGAATTTATTTCAGTTGCAGCACACCAACTTCGAACTCCCCTGTCTGCGGTTAAGTGGGGTTTAAATATGCTTAAAAATGAAGAGATAGGAAAACTAACGGCAGATCAAAAAGATTTTCTAGAAAAAAATATTAATAGTAACAACAAAGTTATCGAATTAGTAAACGATCTTCTAGATATTGATTTATATACCAAAGATAAATACAACTATGATTTTCACTCATCTGATCTTGTTAAGGTAATTTCTGACACAATAGAATCTGTAAATTCACTATCTACAAAAAGAAACATTAAAATTGATTGGCAGAAAAGTTCAGAAAAAATTCTCGCGGACATAGATTCAAAAAAAATATCAATAGTAATGCAAAACCTAATAGATAATGCCATTAAATATGGTAATGAAAACAGTACAATAAAAATAGATATCTCAAAAATCAATACCATGGTTCAAATCAAAGTTAAAAATACAGGTATTGGTATTCCCAAAGAAGAAGCTGGGGATATATTTCAAAGATTTTTTAGAGCTAAAAATGCTATTAGAAAAGAAACAGAAGGTATGGGAATAGGCTTATTTATAAGCAAAAACATAATAACTGACCACAATGGAAGGATTTGGTTTGATAGCGACAAAAATGGTGAAACGACGTTCTACATAGAAATACCCTCAACTAAGAAATTTTAAATTTATAAATACAGTGATACAATATGGACATGGATAAAGATGAATTTGACGTAGACTCTGAATCAATATGTGTTGGTGATCAACCGACAGGTAAAACTATACTTTGGGTAGAAGATGACCTTCTGCTGTCAGACATGATTTCTAGAAAATGTACTATCAACAACTGTACCCTTTTACACGCAATAGACTCTATTCAAGCATTCTCAATTTTAAGCAAAACTATTCCAGACATTATTATATTAGACATACTTCTTCCAGGTAAAAATGGTTTTGAAATTTTAGAGGAAATTAAAAGTAAAGAAGAAACAAAAAACATTCCTGTTGTTATTCTTTCAAACTTTGGACAACAAGAAGAAATTGAAAAAGGTCTAAAACTTGGTGCAGAAAAATATTTAGTTAAAGCAACACTTACTTTAGATGAAATTCTAATTCAAGTTAATAATGTTTTAAAGAAGCACGTCGAGAATTCTCAATCTTAGAGCACTCTTCCCCCACTTATTGTTTTCAATAATAGCCACAATCGAAAAAATTCCTTCTTTAATTAAAGTATTTGAGAAGGAATTTTCATTTGAATAAAAAGAAATAGCCTCAATTTCCTTTCCATTTTCTTCACAAATAATTTTCAAATGCTCTTTATTTTTTCCAAATTGTTGTAAATCTTTTATAAAAACGTTTTTAACTAAAAACTTAGGTTCTTCATTTCCTATACCAAAAGGGCTCAAACTTTGTATTTCTTTAAATAACTTTTGATTAATATTTGAAATATTAATTTCAGAATCTAAAAACACAGACTCCACCTCCCCTTCGACAATACATTTTTCATAAGCTTCCGATAAACGAAACTGCAAAAAATCAACCAAATCATTTTTAATAACAAATCCACCAGCCTGATCATGCCCACCATGAGCAATCATCATGTCTGAAACTTCATTTAATAAGCCCAAAGTACTAATACCATTAATACTTCGACATGACCCCTTTAATTCTTCACCATCGCCTCTACCCCAAATAAAAACTGGTTTTTGGTACCTTTCCACAACAGCACTTGCAGCAAGCCCTAGAAGAGAGGGTTGCCAAAGTGGATTTCCTACCGCAATTACTTTCAAATTTTCAGAACCTTCCAACTCATCAAGTTTGTGATAAATCGCTTTAGTTATCACTGCTACATGTCCTTTTCTTTGATCATTTATTTCGTGAAGATGTTCAACCAGTGCACCAACTTTTTCAAAAGATTTTTCTGCCAAAAGATTAAAAGCCACATCCGGTTCTCCCATTCTAGA
>JAGOTN010000005.1:0-17367 GCA_018061745.1 Minisyncoccota bacterium | reverse complement strand
TCCATATTTGGCAACAAAAACGGATCATGCAAATCTCTTTCAAAATCTGGTTTAAAAAATTTATCAGCAGTTTCTGCATCTGAAATACCTCTATAAAATAATAATTTTTGAACTAATTCTGAGTATCTTGCTAGATCTTGAGCTACTTTTTCGGGAATATTTTCTCGTAACTCATATCTTTTCATGTGCTCGATTTTAGCATATTATAACTACATGAGCTCAGAAAAAACTATATTTGAAAGGATTATTGAAGGAGAAATTCCATGTGAAAAAATTTATGAAAATGAAAACTACTTTGTTTTAGTAGATAATAGACCAATCAACCTTGGCCACGCTTTGATAATCCCAAAAAAACCTATCGATTATATTTTTGATTTAGACAAAGAAACATATTTAGGGTTATTTGAATTAGCGACAAAGATCGCTCCAGCAATACAAAAAGCGACAAATTGCGTAAGGGTTGGAATGGCAGTAGAAGGTTTTGGAGTTCCTCATGCGCACTTGCACCTAATTCCACTTTTCAAGCAATTTGAACTTGACCCTGATTTAGCACACGAAGAAACTCCTGAATCGTTAAAAGAAATTGGTGAAAAAATAAAATCTTTTTTGTAATTATTTTTCTAAAGCTTCAATTCCTGGTAGATTTTCATTAGCCAAATAATCAAGCATTGCACCTCCACCTGTTGAAATAAAAGTCATTTTACTTTGGATTTCATCGGAAACCGAAGCGAGAGTATCTCCCCCTCCAACCACAGAAACTGCTTTACTATTCGCAATAGCATTTGCAATACTCTCTGTTCCTTCACAAAAACCTCCTTCACAAAAACCAACCGGACCATTCCATAAAATAAACTTTGCATTTTTAATCAAATCACACACCGTCTCAACACTTTTCCTTCCAATATCAAAAATTTTATCATTTTCCAAAACAGAATCATGGGATATATTTTCTTTTTTTCCATTTCTTTCAACAACAATATCTGTCGGCAAAATTATTTTTTTATTACTCAAAAGTTCTTTAGGTACAGTTTGATTTGAAAGAGCTGATTTACCAGTTTCTAAGTTCATTGTTTTCAAAAAATCGTTTGCAAGAATTCCTCCAATAAATATATTGTCGGCTTTATCTAAAAAATTATTTATTAATGGCAATTTTGTTTCTACTTTTGCTCCTCCTAAAATAAATAGAAAAGGATGATTTGTCTCAAAAGTTTTTGATAGATTTGTAATTTCTTTCATCAATTGACGACCTGCAAAACTAGGCAAAAATTCTGTTATTCCAACTATTGAAGCATGAGCTCTGTGACATTCTGGGAAAGAATCATTTATGTAAATATCTCCAAACGAAGCAAGGTGTTTTGAAAATTCAGGATCATTTTTCTCTTCACCAGCATGCTGTCGTAGATTTTCTAAAACAACAACACTCCCCGGAGCAGCATAATCAATCATCTTTTTTGCATTTGGAGAAAAGATATCTCTAATAAAAACAACAGGTAGAGAGTCTTGAAGATATCTCATTATCGGCTCTAATGTTTCCTTGGGATCTCTTCCTATATGACTCAATAAAATAACTTTAGCTCCTTTATTTCGAAGTTCCATTATTGTCGGAATAGACATTTCAATTCTAAAAGGATCAACAACAGAGCCTTTTTCTACGGGCACATTCAAACTCAATCGCAACAAAACTTTCTTTCCTTTTATATCGCCCAAATCATCGATTGTTTTTATTTTTTCAAAATTAACTTTTGCCATAGATTATTTTTTTCTAGAAACTTCTGAAATTATTTTTGAAAATTCCTGTGGGTTTAAACTATTTCTACCAACCAAAAATCCATCTACTCCACCTTCTTTGATTAAAATATGTGCATTTTCAGAATCCACAGACCCACCATAAATAATTGAAATTGATTCTCCGATCTTTCTGTCGTATTTTTCAATCAATTGTTTTTTAATAAACAAAATTGTTTGATATAAATCGTGATTATCAATAGCAGAGTGTCCTTCTCCAATAGTCCAAACTGGTTCGTATGCAATAATTATTTTTTTTAATAAATTACTTTCTACTCCTTCCAAGGCTGAGATTATTTGATCTCTTAATGTGTGTAAATATTTTCCATGAATATCTCTAGTTGATTCTCCAACACAAAGAATTGTGTGCATTCCTGATTTTAAAGCTGTAATAAGTTTTTGAGAAATCAAAGAATCATTTTCACCCATATTTCTTCTCTCAGAATGACCAATGATAACAAACCTCGCTCCAACACTTTGAAGCATTTTAGCGCTTACTTCCCCAGTATAAGAGCCTTCATCTTTCCAAAAAATATCTTGTGCGCCAAAAAATATTTTATTTCCTGAATAGCTTTTATTTAATTCTGATATGAAAGTAAAAGGTGGGCACAAAACTACAGTCACATCTTTATCATTTCTTTTTGTCTTTTTAAAAGCAGTAAAAATACGCTTTGCTTCAATAAGCGTTTGAGGATTCATTTTCCAATTTCCAATAACGAGCTTCTTTCTTGATGGCATTAATTTAATTTTAACACAAAATAATTTAAGAGTTTAAATTATATTTAAACCTCCCCCTCCAGAAGATGAGTTTGTTTCAATAAAAATTTCTGGTGTATCCTCTTGCACGACAGGATCTTCTACCACCTCTTCTTCAACCACGGTTTCAGAAACAACTTCTGGGGCAATTTCTTCTGGAACAGCCTCACTTTCTTGACCTTCAAAATCAATATCTTGTTCATTATTTTCTTCGATATTAATTATATATGGAACATTGTCGTTAGAATTTCCTTGATTTTCTTCAACAACTTCTTCATCTACAATTTCAGAAGTATTTTCTGAACATTCTCCAAATTTAGTAACAATGTTGCTATTTTTTATAGACAAACAATACGGATCTCCTGTTGCTTCATCAAATAAAGTTACTCCAACAGGTTTTTCACTTGAACCAATTGTTAGTTTTTTAATCACTCCACCAACAGAACCTACACCTCGACTAGTAATCTCTTCAACAGCAAGAGTTAAAGCATCTATTTTATCAGCCAAATCTTGTAGAGTAGAAATTATATAAGGAACAAAAGCACCATAAGCAACAGATTTCAATCCTGTTGTTTCGTCTGTATTTACGAATTCAGGGAAAATAACTTCTACCTCTTGTGCAATAAATCCAATTCTTCTTACATTCGATTCATCTGTTTTCCATTCAAAAGTAACAGGTCTAAGTTGTCTGATTTTTTCTGAAATTTCTTTATTTTCAATTGCCGAAATATTTTCTTTTAGTCTTTGATCTGAAGTACATGTCCAAGATGAAGATGTTGGATCGATTTCACAATAAGCATTTGAATCTTGAAATCGTACAGGAGAGCCTTCACCTTCCCTTACAACATGTAGTTTTCTTGCTGGTGTAGTTGTACCAATTCCAACATCACCATTTGTCGCAATATAAAATTGCGATTCATTTATTGAAAAAGGATTAATTGATGAAATACCATTTGAATCAAGAGTTACAGAACCCTCAACCAACAATGCCCCACCGAAACTTGATGTAGTTGTTCCAACTACTGTTAAACTTTTTTCAAAAATTGCATCATTTTGTACAGATAAATTATTATTAACAATCAAGCTTCCAGTTTCATCTAGTTTAATTGATGGAGTTGATGTTGGTGCACTTAATAAATCGATACGTGATCCGATTTCTTGCAGTCCTCGAACAGTTAGAGCTCCTAACTGTCCGTATGAAATTGTTTTTGAACCTTCTTCTCCAAAAACTACTTCTGGAATAATTTCTTCAAGCTCTTGTGCGATAAATCCAATATCAGAAACTCCGTTTGATCGCCATGTGTAACGACGCGCATTGATTTGCATAATCTCGGCTAGACCGTATTCAAGTTCAGCAATATTTTCTTTATATGCGACATCAGAAGCGTTCGTCCATGCACCAAGTGCGTTAAGAGTAGCCGTGTTTCCTGATCCACCTTGGAAGTTAAGCACCTGACTGGTGTTCATATATATAGAACGATAATCACCGTCGGTAGCAGAAATCCAAAGACCTCCCGCTTGTGTGTCGGCAGTTTGCCCAAGCGAAATCCCCGCACTTGGTGACGATGTTCCGACACCAAAATTAGTTCCATTAAAGACAAAATTGGCGGTATCGGTAAGTGCCGTTCCACCACTATTGGTGTACACGATCCTGTTCGCATTCAAATCATTTTGCGTATCGGTCAGTTCTTGGAAGGTGCTAACTCCGCCGCTGGTACTATTTGTGCCGTTTGGAAGATACTTCCAACTTTCTGTAGTCTCTAATCCTCCGTGAGTAGTCACGGTAGCGTCACTAGAAATAAGTGATGTAATTGATGAAAAATATATATGACTAACATACACACTTCCATTATGTCCTCCATAAACATACAAATAATCACCAATCATGGCGGCCTTTGAGTAAGCCAGAGCTCCTGGCAATGCCGCACCTGCATAACTCCAAGTTGTTGGATTTGTAACAGGAGCTTTGTAAATAGATGAACTATAACTACCACCTTGGATACCTCCCATTATGTATACGTAATCTCCAACAACAACAAGAGAACTGTCGGCTACTGTTGTAGTCAGTGTCGAACCTGTGTTAGTCCAACTGGTTGGATTTGAGACAGGTGCTCTATAGATAACATTTGTATAAGAAGAACCATTATATCCTCCGAAGAGATACACATAATCTCCAATTACTGCAGATTGAGAGTTCGCCAAATTACCCGGAATTGTTGAACCTGTGTTAGTCCAACTGGTTGGGTTGGAGATTGGTGCACGGTAAATTACGTTTGTATAAGAACCAGAATTTCCTCCGAAGAGATAGACATAATCACCAATAACAGCAGACTGAGAGCTACCTAGATTCCCAGGTAATGTCGAACCTGTGTTAGTCCAACTGGTTGGGTTTGAGACAGGTGCTCTATAGATGACATTTGTGTAGGCACTACCAGTATATCCTCCGAAGAGATACACATAATCTCCAATAACAGCAATTTGAGAGATACCTAGAACCCCTGGCAATGTCGAACCTGTGTTGGTCCAGGTATTGGGATCTGAGACAGGTGCTCTGTAAATAGCATTAGTCCAAGAACCATTATATCCACCGAACGTATACACATAATCGCCAATTACAGCAGTTTGATGGTATCCCAAAACTGCCGGTGGTAAAGTCTTCGCACTATTCATCCACACATTACTCAACACATTTGAATAAGAATCCGACCCAGGAGCAGAAATTCCCAACGTACTTGTCGCCACCCAACTCAAGTTTCCACTACCATCATTTTGCAATACATACCCTGCACCACCTTGCGAGGTTGGTAGATTAAATAATGTTCCGTTCACATTAAACCCAAGACTTCCTGAAGTAGTAATCGAGTTAGTGTCGATAGTTAGTGTTCCTGTACCAACTTGTAAATTATTATTAACTTGCAAGTTTCCAGCGATAGTAGAAGTCGCAGTTGTTGATGTTGCAGTGAAGTACGGCATCTTCACTTCCCCTGTACCGAGAATGTGAATTGAAGTTGTAGCGCCAGGTCCGATGAGCGTTGAGTTTGCAACGCTGTTTATCATACTACCAACTGAACCGTTACCTCCTCCACCAAACACAGAAGCTCCCTTTGCTGTAGCTTGTACATAATATCCAAACGCACCACTAAAATCTCCGGTCGCACTATTTATATATCCAAATGCTGACGCCCCGATTCCTGAAGCATAGTTACCACCACCAACAGAGGTAGACCCATCTCCAGAAGCAGAGTTAGAATTACCAAAAGCTACAGAACTATTTCCAGAAGAAGTGTTTGAGCGTCCAAATGCAATCGAATATGACCCTGATGAAATGTTTGAAACACCAAACGCGGTAGCATCTGAGACAGAAGCCGTGTTTGAACGTCCGAACACCAAACTGTTCGCTGAGCCACTTGAAATAATGTTAAGAGAACCAAATGCAGAACTAGAGTCAGCAAATGTGTCTATAGTGTTATCGAACCCAACTGCATTAGAATAATTTGAGTACACATCATTTGAGTTTCCTAAAACAGCTGAGTAACCATCACCCGGTGCATCTAAATTATTATTATATCCAAAAACACTATTATATTGACCATTTGTTACATCATTATCAACCCCAACTGAAGTACTAAGGAGACCGCTATTAGTATTCCTAACACCAACAGCTACAGAATCCGTATTTGAAGAGACATTACTTACACCAACACCTACAGAAGATCCTGCTGAAGAAATGTTACTTTCTCCCACAGCTAAAGAACTATTTCCAGAAGCCGTGTTTGAATATCCAAGGGCAACAGATTGAGACTGAGCTGTGTTATATCCTCCTATAGCAACTCCGAATGATGAGAGACTCTGATTGGAATAACCTAAAGCTAATCCATAAACTCCTGAAGAAATATTGTAAACTCCTATAGCAACAGAATTCTGAGCACTCGCCACTTCTGATGCATTAGTGCGTAAAGATTGAATATCAATAGCATTAGTTCCACGAGTATTTCCGGTAATATCACCAATCACCAATGCATCAGTGGATGTTCCAAGGTTTAAATAATTTGTTGTTGAATCAAAATAAAATCCGCTGTTGTCTTGTGCCAGATTTCCAGAACCGTCAATAAACAAAACAGAACCAGCCGTTCCAGATGTAACAGCTCCACCAATAGACACACTTCCACCACCACCAGTGATTCCAAGAGTACTTGTCGCAACCCAAGCAATACCAGAGCCTGTAGTCTGAAGAACATATCCATTTACTCCTCGAGTTGCATTGTTGTCATAAATTCCAGCGGTGATAGCAACATCTCCAGCTACAGAAAGTTTCGCATACGGCGTCGTTGTACCAACACCCACCTTTCCAGATGAAAGAATACTCAACACACTTGTATATCCTGAGCTAAAAAATTCTGCGATTTTCCCTGCACCGTTTTGAATAATAGACAAAGAAGTTGTTGCTGAGCTTGTTGCGTTTACAATATCATTTCTAAAAAATTGTTCTGAAGAAATTCCATCTAATTTTCCAGCTTCAAAGGCAGAAGAAACTGTACCTAGAATTTTTCTTGGAGACATTTCCCCATCGTAACTAGGAGTAGTTCCATTTCCTCCAATATTTACACCGAGATAAAGTGTTTGATTAAAATCAACACCTTCTATCGAAGAAATACTTCCAAGCATTGTACTGAATAGTCCATCAATTGTCGCAACTCTTTGATCTGTTCCCGTTCCATCACAAGTTGCCCCATTATCTGGTGAATAACAATGTGTCTCAGTCCAAATAGGAGATCCTCCAGAAGCAACTGTATACAATTTAAATTGAACATTGAAATCAGCATCTGCAACAGGACTTCCAACATTATCCAAAAGTCTTCCTTGATAGTTTATTTCAGGATTAAATGCAGCAAAAAGTGTAGTAGGAGTAATAAAAGAAAAATTTATAAGAACAATTGCAATGATTAGTTTTAATATTAAAATGTTTTTAAAAATCTGTCTCATAACAAAAAAGCGTAGGCTTTCGCCAGTTAAATTTTAACATTTTATTTGTTAAATAATAATTAGTTTTAAGACTTTTTTAGGATAATTTTTCGTATAAATGTTCCAGTAATCAAGAGTGCGATTAAAAGTAGAATAGCCAACCTAAAATCACATTCAAAGTACATTAAAATCCTTCTCCACCCCACACTTTCACCCAAACAAGAATCAACAGTTATCATTTCTTCAGGGATTTTTTTATTAATATTGATTATTCCAGAAACCTTGGATTCTTTATTTTTTTCATCTATTAAAATCGCATCGAAATAAATTTTTTGTCCTTCAATAATATTTTTTATTTCAGTTTCATATCTCTCTAATCCTGGATTGTAATCCATTTTAAAAATCTCCTGTTTTAAAAAGTTTTTTTCAATATCATAGAAATCGGCGTAAATAAAAACATCATCAATGGGTCCAAAAAAATCTTTTTTAGGTAAGTAAATTTTTATTGGAGAAGCAGATTGCGCTTGTAAAATTTTATATTCCCAAGAAAGAGGTTGGTTGTCTTGAGTAAAATAAAATTCAAAAATATTCAACTCTGGGTTAAAAAACACTTGATTTAAAGGGTTTTCTGAACTTAAATATTTTTCTTCTGTATAAAATGGATTCTTAGAATTAACCACAAAATTCACCCCTTTTGAAAAATTATTATCTTTATATTTTGCAAAAAAACTATAGTAATAATTTTTATCAAACTCATCTATATGATCTAAAAAATTATTAGCAATCCCCTCATAAACAATAACGCCATCAAATGGAGATTCTGTATAAAAATCATTTTTCATCACTCTAACAAAATCAAAGTCAATTTGATTCGGATTTTTCCAAGACAAAAAAACATTTTTATGTTCTATAACAATGGTAATGTTTTCAAGATCAAAATATTTATTAGAAAAAATATCTGTTTCAAAAACAGGTTTTCTGACACTACTCTTTCTAGAAACACTCGAATCTTCTTGAACATCTTCTTCAACAGGAGGAGTAACAACTGGGCAATCTAGAGGGCAATTTGAAGTATTTTCACCTATTACAGCCTCGCAAATTAAATTATCATTACAACCTTCTACTATTAAATTTATTTCGGTGTCTTGAGATTCTGTATTCAATTGAGCATTAGAGAAAAAAGGTATTATCAAACTAAATAATATAATTGGTAATAAAAAAATTTTACTTCTTTTTATCTTCATTTTTTAAAAAAATTAAAGCGCTAAAGCTGTCATTGTTATTGTAGCAGAGTAATCGCCAGCTGTTAAAATTTTATTATTTCCTGACTCTGCTTGAAAATCAATTGTAGAAATAGTTCCCGAAGGATCGTTTGAAGATGCACTTTGAAAGACTGTTTGTTCAACAGTATCCAAACCATCCCAACATTTATACAAAGTATTACCTGAACCAACATTACAATCCACTCCATCGTCTTTAAACCTATCAACAACATGCAGACCGTTAGGGCTAAAACCAAAAGCTGCAGTAGAATTACTAATTGTAAAATCGTAATCAGGATCTGCAGTTGAAGGAGTGTAATCATCAAAAGAATCCAGCAGAGATTTCATTGATGGATCAGTACTAGATTTTATACTTAAAGAATATCCGGAATTATTATTTGTTATAACAGTCCACGAAGCAGATGAAGTAGAAACACCTCCTGTCAATCCATTAATTGAACTCATACTCAAATCTGACGGAGCGGATATTGAAATATAAATCTCTTCTAAATTTTGTTGAAATCCGGACTGATTACTAAAATTAGTACTACTTGAATAACCTGTAGCCGCTTCTCCTGTGGTATTTTGTAGTTGATAATTAGCACTTGATCCAAAACCTCCTCCAATATTTAAGCTATCTCTTTCAATTTGATAATTTGTACTTTGACGAACTTGCCCGCCAACCAACACTGGCAGAATAAATGGTGCTAACAAAAAAGTAATTAAGATAGATTTTAAAAAATCTCTCATTTTTTTCTTTCAATTTTAAAGTTATTTTTAAATAGTCTGATTAATCCGTAAATAATAGCTGAAACTAATATTAACAGAGCGAGAATTGTCCAAGGTATTACAAAAAATGATATTTCTGAATTTAAGAACCCTGCGTCTTTTCCAAAACCTTGATATAACTCAATTTCAGCTTTATAAAACCCAAAACTAAAAGATGCTGGCCAATTCACTTCTCTGTATCTCACAGAATCAGGAAGTGAAAAGAAAGCATTTAAAGGAATATTTGCGATTTGTCTTCCAAAAATATTTTTTATTTTTATTTCACCATAATGAACTAGATGAACATTTCCATCATTCTTAATTGCAACCTCGAATCCCTTTGGATGTGTTGAGTAGAACTTTTTAACTGGACCTAAAGCTTTAAAATCCCATAAATGACTAGATTCTTTAAGATCTCCGTTTACTCTTACAAGAAATATTGACCCAACTCTTGTTACAAGTTTTGTAACCCCCTTAACAAAAGCTTCGTCCCCCAATCCAGTTTCTGCACCTTTTGCAGAAACAATAATTGCACCATAGTATCCTCTTGGTTCAGAATCAGCAGGAAGTTCAACCTTAACTGGAATTGTGATTTTTTCTCCAGGATTTAAAGTGAATTCTGTAATTTCTGGTATTAAAAAGTTTTTTAATGAATAAGGACTCTTCTCTTCCCCTAGGAGTTTTACTTGCTCAGAAGGATTCTCTGAACCAACAACATCCTCTATATCTATTTGAAAAGTTACAATCTTATCTATTCTGTTTATAACAGAAATTGTTTTTGTTGCAGTAGAATTTGGATCTAAAAATACTTCATTTTTAGCAGGTTCTAAAACAAAATCATTTACAAATTCAACACTTAATTGTTCTCTCGAAACTTCAGCATTTGATACTTGAGGAATAATTGAAATAGATAATATAAATATGGTCGCTATTAAGGAATTTATTTTTAATCCTTTTTTAATCATGATAATTTTATTAAACATTTTCTATAGAGTTACGGCAGTAGCGGTAATTGTGGCTTGATAAAGACCAGCTGGTGCATACACTCCATTTTGAGCAGCTGCAAAACAAATTCTCGTATCAATACCACTAGTTGTAGTTGTAGCAGCTCTTGAAGCTAGAGTTTGATCACTTGTTTCAAAACCAAGAAAGCCCAAAGTTGCATTTACAGTTGAAGAAGCAACCCCGTTGTCACAAGTTGTAACGCCGTTTGCGTTGTATTGGTCAGAGTTAACATTTTCAACATCGGTTCCGATTCCAGAAAATCCAAATTCAATATTTCCAGAGTTCACAGACCAAGTATCTGGAGTTCCTCCCACAGCTTCTGTGTAATCAAGAAAACTATTAGGACCACTAACCAAAGCAGGATTAGTAGATGCTTTTACAGCGAGAGTATATCCATCAGGATCATTAGTTTTAACATTCCAGATGGCCCAACCAGTTGAAGTGTTAACAGCTGTTCCAAGACTAGACATTGTCACATCACTAGGAGAAGTAATTGAAATTCCAGAATCAACAGTAAGGTTTACAACAATACTATCTGTTACAGCATTAATTATTGCAGGCTCGAAAAATGCAACAGAAGAATAAACAATTCCGAATAGCATGATTATGGATAGTGATGACTTTATCATGTCTTTAATTATTTTTAGTACTAGTAACTAAATAATTATAGCAGAGAATTAAAAAACCATAGTCAAAAGAAATCCCCAAACTAAGCATTATCTTTTTTGACTTGAGTCTAGTGCCACAAAAACAGCGAAGGCTAATACGACAAAAGTAGTTAAATAAAACCAAGACTGATTTTCTTCAAAAGAAACTGGTATATTACCTAAAACCATCCACAAAGAAGGAGAAATTAACAAAAACATCACTAGGAGAAGATTCTTAATCTGATCGTAGTTTTTTCTCATCATATAATTGTAACAAAATTAATTTCCTGTTTTTAATTTTTCCAAAATAGACTTAATTTCTAAGTTGTCAGGGTACTCTTGTGCAAGTATTTCAAATTGTTCAATAGATTTTTTGAAATCTTTAATTTTAAAATAAATTACCCCGGCTTTATACTTAGCTTCCAAATCTTGAGGATATGAAGCTAAATATTTCTCTAATAAATCAATCCCTTTGTCTATATTTCCTTTCTCTAAATCAAACTGAACTAAAGAATGGACCGCATCGAAATAATTTGGTTTCAAAGAAATAGATTTTTTAATTAACTCTTCGGCAAGAATTTCGTCATCAAAAGATGCTAATTTTGCCATTTGTAAAAATAACAATGGGTTATTTGGTTTTAATTCAAGAACTTTTGCGTAAGCATTTAAAGAAGCTTGTTTAGATCCTGGAATTTCTAGGGGTACCAGTGTTGAATAAAAATTAGCTAATCCAAAATAATTATTATAATTACCTGGATCATATTCTATAGCTTTTTCATAACTTGAAATAACTTTTTGAATTAAATCTTTTAAAGATTCAGATGTCACATCTGAAGTTTCTGCAGACTGAACAACTTGATAGAAATTTACAGAATAAATCTCCCCTAAAGATCTTTGATATGTATCTACATTATCGAATTGCTGTGCTTTTTTTACAACTCTTTCCATCTCGTCATAGTCTCCCGCAGAAACAGACATTTGAATTGATTTTTGAAAATAAACTTGTCCAATAAATTTTGTATACGTCTTATAAGCAACAAAAGATGAAATTAAAAATAAAAATAAAGCGATTAAAAAAGTTAAAAATCTACCCACAACGAAGTTTGTTTTTTTAATAAAATTTAAATCTTCTACAAGAGAGAAAAATATTCCTGTAAAAATAAAAGCCATAACATATAGCACGGCGCTAGTTATATACAATATTGAAAAAACCCAAAGAATAATCGAAGCAAATGCTGATGCTGTTAAAATAAATTTCAAATGATCATCTTTATTCTTAAACAATAGTGATTTAATAAATAAAATAATTAATATCACAAAAAATATAACCCAAACAGCAGCTCCGACAACCCCAGTTGTTGCAACAAAAGATGAAACTACACCAGCACCGTATCTGAAATCTAAATTCCAATAGTTAGTCTGTAAAATTGAAGTAGGTCTATAAATTGGCCACCGTGATTCAAAACTTGCAGGACCACTTCCAAGATATAGATTACTATTCAAAAGAGAATCTCTTGTGACTTGATAAGTAGTAATAACAGAAGGTCTTACCTCAACATTGTTAACATTCAAAAACAAAGACATTTTTTGACTTACAGCAGAACCAAAAAACATATAAACAACTGATATAACAACTATCGAGATTGCAAAGAAAGAAACCTTTGCCTTTTCATAATTAAATACTTTATATATTGAGAAAATAATTCCAAAAGGTATTAACACATAAAAACTCAAGCTAGCGTTGATAAACAGAATTACAGATAAATTCATAAACCCAATTACATAAAAGATTCTTTTAAATTTATTTGCAATTTTTATTTGTTCTAAAATAAGAACAGTAAATACTAGCCCTAGTGTTGAAAATAATGATAAGTCATACCATTTTCCTAAAGATGTGTGGATTGGAGAATAAAATATACCAAGACTCGGAATAGCGGGTATTAATATATTTAATATTTGAAAAGCAGAAATAATCCCTGAAACAAATACAGTTCCCACAATTGCAAACATTACATGTTCTTTTTTAAATAATTTTCTAAACAAGCAAAGAAGAGTAAATAAACAAACAACAGTAGCCCAACTATCTAAAGATAAATCTCTCCCAAAAAAAGAAATATTTACATTTTGTGAAAAAATAGAGGACAAAGTATAAGAAACAATAATTAAAAATATACTTACACTAAGTATATTTAAAGATAATTTAATTTTTCCTAATCTGAAAAAATTTATTAATACCACAACAATTGAAACAAAAACAACACTAAAAACCAAAGTTAACTTAGAAGAAGTCAGAGTGGAAAATTTCAATGGCAAATAAAACAAAGGTAAAAATATAACCAAAGCTAACAATAAATTAGAAACAAAATCTGCACCAAAGAAAATATTTTTTAGTTTCTCTTTTTTTAAATCTTTTTTAAGAAATTCACTCAACATTATAAATATAATATATCATAATTTTTTTTAATTCAATTCCTCCCAAGAAATAATTTCGTACTGATCAGCTGTTAGTGGAAATTCTGGCGGAGCACTATATAAAAGGTTTGCATCATAAGTAATGTTTCTATTTGTATAACCATTTCCATCAGTATAAGCAAAACCATATCTTCCGTTTGTTGCGATCATTCCATAAACATTTATTGTGCTTTTAATATGGTGAGGTGAACAACCAGGATTACTTCCCCATGGCCCTCTATAATAATATCTACCGATACGACCATTTTTAGAAATCATTGCAGCATCAATACTTAAATTAGTATCACTTTGCATTCCAATATTTATATCTCCTTGAGCGATCAACCCTAAAACATCGCGACCGTCTTTATATGTGTAAAGTAAATTTTTATTAATAATAATATTTCTATATTGTCCTGGAGATTCTGGAAATCTAGCAACGGCGATTGTAAGTTTTTTATTTTTTATAACACCTTCAACCCAAGTATGATCTTCAAGAAAAATTACTCCATTAGCTGGCATGTTGTAAGTTCCTAATAAAGTTCTTTTATTTACAGTCCAACTTCCCCATCCATCTTGAGCAAGAGAGTTTGTGCAAGAACTATGCGGAGTTATAAGAGAATCTACTCTATATAATAAATAAGTATTGTTATCTTTTAACACAATGTTATAGCCACTCTTACCAGAACTTCCGTGATAGCGTCCATTTGCTTGAGCCTTAGATTTTAAATCTGCAAGATTTGAAGTTAGTCCATTGAAATCTAGCGCAGGAACTCCAACTTCTCGACCAGATTGAAATACATCGAATCGACTATTCAAAGGAGTTGGTGGTAATGAATCAACAGGATTTAAATGAGTATGAACACCCCACTCTTTTGCTCCTCCATGATCAGGGTCGTCATAATCATTTTGGGCACTCGTTATTAAGTTGTGAGCCAATCCATCAAATCGAATTCCTCCATTCGAGTGAATCCATCCAAAAACTTCTGTTCCTTCTCCAAATCTCATCTCTTGATTGGCTGCAAAAGCGTATTTTGCAAAAGTTGGCTTAGCTAATTTTGCTCTGATTTTTTTACTTACACCAGAAGGTAGCAAAATCCCCTCTGAATCAACTGTTACTAAAGTAGATCCATTAGTAGGAGCGACTATACTTAGACGAAACTCTCCAATTTTATTTTTATCTTTATCAAAAAAATCATGCACATAAGGTTGAGCAACATTTGCTGCTTTTCCATCTGTAAAATCTTGCGGTGAATGTGCTAAATGCCAACGATAATATTCGATTCCAGCTTCTGCGATATGAAAAGCTTGCTCTTTTTCTGTAACATCTCTAGTTCCTCTATAAGCGATAGTGAACCAACTAGTTATAGCGACAATAATAATCACCGCAATTGTTCCAAATACAAGAGTATTTAAAAGAATCATTCCACGAATTTTATTTTTTGAAAAATTAATCTTCATAATTGTCTTTTAGATTTCTAATGGTTGCTTGAGTTGTTATTGTTAAAAGTCCTGGAGCTCTGTTTGGATTTGTATCTATTGTTAAATCAACTCTAATAAGTCTAACCTCTCCTGGAGAAACTGGTGTAATTAATGGTGGAGTTGAAGTTGTTCCATTATAATCTGAACCAAAATATGAAAATGAAGTTTGATCTGCGATTACATCATTTATAACACTAACGATTTTTTCATTTGCTTCATTATAAACATAAGGACTTCCTGTTGGTTTTATAACTCCTTTTTTAAAAGTTGTTCCATCAACAAAATATCTAACTCTTTCTCTTACTCCATCATTATTTGTGTCTGTATAAAAAATAAAAGTCTTTTCCTCAGCTTTCTCAACAGAAGAAGATCCTAAATTTGAAACCTGAGCTCTTCGCACTTCCCCGACAAATGGTCTCAAAACTTTTCTAGCTTCTGTAATATTATTTAATCCTGTTTGCAAAACATCATTAAAGAAAAAAACATCTCTCTGAAAAGCTCCAATCGCAACAATAACAGAACTAAATATTGCCACAGCTAAGACAGACTCAACTAATGTAAAACCTTTTTTATTTTTTAAAGTTTTATACGGCATATTAATTTGGATTCAATGTCACTTTAATTGTTTGCCAAGGTTTATTGAAAAGTAATCCAGAATAATTTATTGTTTGATAACCAGGCTTTGAAATTGCTAAATTGTAAGCTGAGCTATTTAATCCCCCAACAAAAGCTTGCCCTACGGGAGTACAATCCGTAGCAAAACTAAATCGAACATCAGAAATATTTGGAGTTACAGATTGATTATCTGTTTCTAGAAAAACTTTATATTTCAAATATCTGTCGCCATCGTGACTGTTTGCAATTGATTGTCCTGGAGTGTCGTAATATGAACCGATTCCACTTGGTCCGGAAAAATCCCAAACAACAGGTTCTGTTAATGTTTCATTTGTCGCAATCTGAAATTTTGCAGAATCTAAACCACTAAATTGAGGTTGATCAGAAGGAGTCCAAGAAAGCGCCAAGAAGTTTGTAGTTGTTCCAACATCAAACACAGAAGATTCTAGCCATCCAGAATTTGAATAGCTTCCTGCAAAATAATTTAATCTTAATTCCCCTGCAGGATTATTTGTATCTATGTTTCCATTTTGAGAAAGGTATTGTGATTCATTTGAAAAATTAACTTGCCCTTGTCCACCAGACCAATCTGTTTGTTCTAAATACCCACTTCCTGTAGTCGCTGTTTTCATATTAGATCCTTGTGTAAAATTAACAACAGCATCAGAAAGTAATTGTTGATTTGCTCCATCCACAACAGTTACAAGAACTGCATTCGGATTACTATTTCCTAAGATCAAATCTAATGTTTGTTCTGTATCTGGAAAAATATCAAAAGGCAGACTAGGATTTGAACCAATTAATTGTTTCCCCGATTCAAGCAAAGTTAAATTATAAGTATCCCATTCAATATTATTAATTATTTTTTTACCAGAAGAATCAGTAACATGATCTACATCGTATTTAAAAGTGTTTAAACCAATAGTTTTTGAACTTTCTAAGTTAAAGTCCACACCAGAAAATGGAGAACAATTTATATTTCTTGTATTTACTGTAAGTTGAGAAACTTTATCAATAATAAAACTAACCTGTGTCACTTGTCCTTTCAATACATTTGCGTGAAGTTTATCAGGGACAGGATTTAAAGGGTCTCCAAGAGCATAAGTTTTTTCTGAAGAATATCCTGACTTGCTAACGGTAATCTCATAAGCTGAATTACCAGGCGGTGCATCAATAATTTGAAGTGAACCATCTTTATTTGTCATATCATTGATAATAATTGGTGTTGTGGTCGCGTTGTATTTAACATAAACATTCGCATTTTCTACCGGTTGTCCATTTGCATCAAAAACAGAAACGAACAAAGCTCCGTTCGCGCCAGTTGTTTCCAAACTTTTAGGTGCTATGTGTGTGCTAAAAATTATAGGATTTATTTGTTTTGCACATTGATTACAAGAAACTTCTACTTCTACTAATTTATTATCTGCAGGAGATAAATCATTTGGAGTTCCTCCGATTAAACCATCGAATGCCAAATCTACATTTCTAATTGTAGTTCTAACTAAAAAACTTTTTTCATCTCTTTCTAAAACTTGTTCATAAGGAATAACTCCTGCAGGTAAACCATTTTGAATACCAACTTTTGAATAAGGTAAATTTCTAATAATTTCAATTTGTTCAGTACCGAGGTTTAC
>JAGOTN010000030.1 GCA_018061745.1 Minisyncoccota bacterium | reverse complement strand
TCTTGTCCTCCACGGCTTTTAGAAAAAGCAAAAATAGTAACTCCAATAACTATTACAATTCCTGAACAAACTAGTAGTATTATTTGAAATGGTGATAGATTTTTCATATTTTTATTTAACAAATATTATACCGTAATGATGGTCTCCTGCGCGAATATCTCTTAAAAAAGAAAAACCTGCTTTTTCAAAAATAGTTTTACATTGTTCTGGTTTTACGATTCTTGAAGTGTGCGGACCAAGCCCTCCAAAAGAATCAGACCAATCAACCACAAGTACACTGCATTTTGGTTTTAATATTCTATAAGATTCTTTTGCAACAGCCTCTTTATCATCAGTTTGAAAAAGTGTGTTTGCAATTAAAACTCTATCGATTGAATTGTCTGATAGACGAGTGCTATTTTCCTCATCAATATCTCCCCAAATTATTTCAATATTTTCAATACCTTTTTTAAAGGCTTCATTTTTTATTTTTAAAAGTAAATCTTGTTGAATATCTACAGCAAAAACTTTTCCTGTTTTACCCACAGCATTTGCTAGTGCTAAAGCATAAAATCCACCACCAGAACCAAGGTCTACAACTTTCATTCCAGGGTCAACCGCAAATTGTTCTATATTTTTTTCTGGTTGCGAAAACATTGTTACTTTTAGTATAGCAACAATAAAAGAAACAAAATAAAGTTATGTACAAATACTATCTTTTATAAATATCTAGAAACAAACAGTAGAGGCGATAGCATCACCAGCTCGAAGCTTCATTATTTTCACACCTTGAGTTTGTCTTCCTAGTTTTGGAACCTCCTTCAAATCCACTCTCACAACTTGGCTTTTCTTTGAAATTGTTACGATTTCTTCCAAATCATCCGTAATAACACACGCTGAAATCAATCTTCCAATTTTATCTGTAACTTTCGCAGTCTTTATTCCTGAACCTCCTCTTTTTTGTACTTTATATTCTTTAAGATCTGTTTGTTTTCCGTATCCTTGTTCTGAAAATACCAAAAGTGTTTTTGCTGTACCTCCTTTATGGATAACATCTGTTCCAACAACATAATCTTTTGTTTTCAAAGTTAGACAATTTACACCCGCTGCAGTTCTTCCCATTTGTCGAACATCAGATTCTTTAAAACGAATTGATTGACCTTCTGAAGAAACAATAATCATTTCATCTCCTTTATCAACAAATGTTGCATTAACAAGACGGTCTCCTTTAGCTAGAGAAATTGCAATAATTCCACTTCTTCGAACATCATGGAAACTCTTTGCATCTACTTTTTTAGCAACACCTTCACGAGTAATCATCATCACAGAAAGATTTTCGCTATTTTTTAATTCTTTCGGCATAGGAATTACAGAAGTAACTTCTTCTTCAGGAGAAAGTGAAATAAAATTCATAATAGATTTACCTTTTGTAGCTCTTCTTCCTTCTGGAATATCATACATTTTTATTTGGTAAACTTTTCCGGCATCAGTGAAGAAAAGTAAGTCTGCATGAGTTGTTGTATGCAAAAACATTTTTACAAAATCTTCATCTTTTGTATCTAAATCAACAACACCAACACCTCCACGCTTTTGTTGTTTGTATTCATTTGGATTTGTTCTTTTTATATAACCACCTTTTGTAAGCACCAAAACAGAATCTTCATCCGGAATCAAATCTTCAGGAGAAACATTTTTAACTCCCCTTTTCATTACTTTTGTTTTTCGATCATCACCGAATTTCTCACCAATTTCAATCATTTCTTTTTTGATCAAATTTTTCATTTTTGTAGGAGAAGCCAAAAGTTCTTTCAAATCTTTGATCACAATTCGAACAGCTGCCAATTCATCTTCCACTTTTTGTCTTTCAAGACCAGCAAGTTTTTGTAGACGCATTTCCAAAATAGCAGTTGCTTGAATATCAGAAAGCTTAAATTTCTTGATCAAATTGGCTTTGGCTGTTGGTGTATCTTTTGAAGCTCTAATTGTTTTAATAACTTCATCAATATGATCAAGCGCGATTTTTAGACCAATCAAAATATGTTCTCGAGCCTCAGCTTTTGCTAATTCAAATTTTGTTCGACGAGTTACAACTTCATATCGGTGTTTTACATATTCTTCAAGCGCAGCCTTTAAAGAAAGAGTTTGAGGAATTCCATCCACAAGCGCAACCATGTTGAAGTGGAAAGTCTCTTCAAGTTGTGTGTGTTTGTATAAAAAGTTTAAAATATTTTGAGGATGTGCAGATGGTTTAACATCAACAACAACTCGAACGTCTTCAGTAGATTCATCTCGCAACCCTTTAATACCCTCCAATTTTTTCTCATGCACCAACATTCCAATTTTTTCTACTAAATCAGATTTAGTAACACGGAAAGGAATCGAAGTAATCACAATTTGGAACATTCCATTTTTTTGTTCAACAATTTCAGCTTCACCACGGCAAACAACTCCACCACGACCGTTTGCATAAGCTAAGTGAATATCTTTTTCATTAAAAATCATTCCACCAGTTGGAAAATCAGGACCTTTAACATAATTAAGTAGATCTTCAGTGGTAGCTTTTGGGTCTTCTAGAAGATGAACAGACGCGTCAATCAACTCACGCAAGTTGTGTGGAGGAATATTACAAGCCATACCAACAGCAATACCCAAAGTACCGTTTAATAAAAGACTCGGAACAGAAGTAGGTAAAACAACAGGTTCTTTCAGAGTGTTTTCATAGTTTGGACGAAAATCTACTGTATCTTTATCAAGATCAGCTAGCATTGGTATCGCAATTTTTGAAAGTTTTGCCTCTGTGTATCTAGGAGCAGCAGCATTATCCCCATCTAATGATCCAAAGTTACCTTGTCCTATAACAAGTGGGTATCGAGTTGTGAAAGGTTGAGCGAGTTTCACCATAGCTTCATAAACTGAAGCATCTCCGTGTGGATGGTATTTTCCCAAAACTTCTCCGACGATAGCGGCAGATTTTCTGGTCTTAACATTTGGAGTAAGTCCCATGTTAAACATTCCATAAAGAATTCTTCGGTGAACAGGTTTCAAACCATCTCTAGAATCTGGCAACGCACGCTCTGTAATAACTGACATCGCGTAGTCCAAAAATGACTTTCTCATTGTTTCAACAATTGGCGCATCAATAACCTTTCCAAATTGTGTTGGAGGTCGGTTTTCATCTTCTAATGGTGTATCTAATCTCTTTCTGGCTGACATATATTGAAATTTATACTAACACTATTCGTTGGTTGATTCAATTTTTAAAGTTGTTGTGGACGTTGTAGTTGATATTGTGGTTGAAATTGTAGTAGAAGCAGTGCTTGAAGCCATATCAGTATTAGCTTGATTTTCAATCTCTTCAATCATTGCGGGAATTTCTTTAATTTCATCTTTCGAAGATTTTATTTCAGAAAATAATTCTCCAAACATTGATTTTATTTCAGAAAATTGACTACTAATATTAGAAATCGGAGTAACTTCTTCTGTTTTTTCTTTTACTTCCACTTCTTTTTCAATTTCTTCTTTTGATGAAAAAGAAAGTGTGAACCAAGTCACCACAATTACGAAAGTAATAACGATTGCTGAAACAAAAGATATTACAACTTTCTGAGCATCGGTTTTTTCTCTTAATTTATTTAAAATAAACCACATTTTTAATTTGAAGATTTTAAGACAACAATTTCTCCTTTTTTACCAATCAAATCTTTTGATTTAACTGTAAGTTTTTCAACTGCTGTAGTGTCTTCTGCTCCACCTTCTTCTAGAAATCTTTTCAATGCGTCTTTTTCTCCAATAGATCCAAAGTGAATTGGGATAATAACTTTTGGTTCTCTTTTAACAGCTAGTTTGTAAGCTTCTTGTGAATCTAAAACTCCTTCACCTCCGATTGGTACAAAAAGAATATCAATATCTCCTAATTCTTCTTTTACTTCATTAGAAACATCTGGCTCTCCATGAGCACCTAGAAAAGCAATTTGCATTTTATCAATCTCGAGAGCGTAAATTGTATTTATTCTTTCCTTTCCATCGTAATTTGTTTTTGAAAGAAATCCTTCTATAAACATTTCTCGGAATTCATACTCCCCAGGACCGTTGATAACAAAAGGTTGTTTATCTCCACGAGCAACAGTATCTGCACCATTCATGTCTGGATGATTTACCGTTATTAGACAAAGATCAGCACCAAAACTTGAACTCTTTAATTTTGAATTTTTTGAAATTGGATTGATAGCAACAGTTAAATCACCATGTGTAATTTTTATAAACTCTGCTCCTTCGTATGTAATTATCATAAGTTTAGAAAGTATAGCAAAGTTTTTTTAAAATCGCAGAGTTGACTAGGAAAATTTCTAGTGTTATTTTGATTTGGCTTGATTACAAGCTTCAAAAAGTGTTAACCCTATATCAAGATTAAGAAATATATAGTCCAAAACTAAGGATTATATTGAGTCACTGGCATATAGATCGCTTTGAGAAAATAATTTAAAAAATATGGAAAAAGAAAACTTAATGGTGAAGTTGATTGCTGATGCAGTCATCCCACCATCTGAAGGTGATTTAGTAGAAGGAAGTGTTACAGCTATTGATAAATCAGCTGTTTATATTGATTTACCACCATTTGGAACAGGTATTATTTACGGGCGAGAATATATCGTTGCGCGTGATTTAGTACGAAAACTTCATGTTGGAGATATCGTTACAGCTAAAGTTGTAGAAGTTGGAAGTTCAACTGGATATATTGAGCTTTCAGTTAAAGAAGCTAAACAAGCTCTAATCTGGGGTGAAGTTGAATCTGCAATCAAAAACAAAACTCCTCTTGAGCTAACTATTCAAGATGCAAACAAAGGAGGTCTACTTCTTTCTTGGCAAGGTGTTCAAGGATTCTTACCAGCATCACAACTTAAACCAGAGAATTATCCTCGAGTTCAAGATGGTGATAAAGAAAGAATTCTAGAAGAACTTCAAAAACTTGTTGGAACAAAATTAGTTGTTTCAATTATCGGAGCAACAGAAGATGATGGAAAACTTATCTTCTCTGAAAAAGATTCTGGTGAAGCTGGTGGAGAAAAAATTACAGACACATTCAAAATCGGAGATACTGTTTCTGGAGAAATAACTGGAGCTGTTGATTTCGGAGTATTTGTAAAACTAAAAGAAGGTCTTGAAGGATTAGTTCACATTTCTGAAATTGATTGGGCACTTGTTGAAGATCCTCGACAATTTTACTCTGTTGGAGACGCTGTAAAGGTTAAAATTATTGAAATTAAAGACGGAAAAGTTTCACTTTCAATTAAACAACTTAAAGAAAATCCTTGGGGTACAGCAGCTGCTAAGTACAAAAAAGGTGATGTTGTTAAGGGTGTAATCATCAAATACAACAAGCATGGTGCACTTGCTTCAATCGAAGAAGGTGTTGCTGGTTTGATTCATATTTCAGAATTTGAAAATGAAGAAGAACTAAAGAGCAAATTAGAACTTGGAAAGAGATATGATTTCAAGATTAATTTGTTTGAACCAAAAGAACAAAAAATGACTTTGTCTGC
>JAGOTN010000029.1 GCA_018061745.1 Minisyncoccota bacterium | reverse complement strand
TAGGGTATACAATAGTTTCTGTAAAATAAAATGGCTCAGGTAGATATAAAACACTATAAAGGTAAAAAATATAACTCATTAGAGAGGTTTATTTCTTATTCATATCAAATATCTGCCATTGAAAATCTGGATGTAAAAAGTGTTTTAGAGGTTGGCCCGGGAAGTTTTGTGGTCTCATCTCTTTTAAAACAAATGGGGTATAGTGTTCATACTTCTGATTTTGACCCGCAAGTTGGAGCTGATACTGTGGCTGATATAAGATCTTTACCTTTTGAAGATAAGAAGTTTGACCTTACTATGGCTTGCCAAGTCCTAGAGCACATTCCTTTTGAAGATTTTGAAAAAGGTTTGTCTGAGCTTTCAAGAACCTCTTCTAAATACGTTATAGTTTCTTTGCCTCGAAGAAATACAGGCTTTAATTTTGTGTTTAAAATTCCTTTCATGCAAACACTTTTTAAGAAAAGTTTTTTTGATATTTCAATACTTTTTCCGGTAAGATTCCCGGGCTTTGCAGAGTCTGATCAACACTATTGGGAAATAGATTTTTGGCAAACCTCCAAAAGTGACGTTAGAAAAAAGATTAAAAAACATTTTAAAATCCTAAAAGAGTTCAGTCCACCTTTAAACAAATATCATTACTTCTTTGTTCTAGAAAAAAATGACAAATAAACCAAAAATAATTATTTCCGTGAATGATTTTTTGGTTGGTGGAGCACAAAAACTTATTGTAGATCAATTAGAGTATTTTACGAATCGTGGATACAGTATTGAACTCATTACTCTAATGGATTTTCCCAACAGGGCAAACCTCTACGATTCAATTAATCCAAAAGTAAAAATTCATAAAATAAAACTAAAAAGTAGTTTTGATATTTTTGGCTGGATAAGACTTTTTAAGGTTTTACAGAAAACAAAGCCGAACGTTGTTTTCTCACATTTATTTCTAAGTAATATGATGACGAGAGTAATTAGCTTTTTTATATCACTTAGAGTTTTTACTGTTGAGCAAAACACATATAAAAATAAAGATATAAAATCTATTTTTATTGATCGTTTATTATCTAGTAGGTCAGAGAAGATAATTTCTGTATCAAACGAGGTTAAAGATTTTACAATTATTCAACAGAAGATTAAGCCAGATAAATGTATTGTTATACCTAACGGTGTTAACGTATCTGTCATAGAAGAATTTAAAAAGACTATATCAAAAGAAGAATCAAGAATAAAAAAGAATATAGATATAAACACTAAAGTGTTTATATCCGTTGCCAGGCTCACTCCACAGAAAAACTTGCCTCTTCTAATTGAATCATTTATAGATTTTCATTCAAGAAATTTAAATACTATGCTTATTATGTTGGGCGGTGGAGGAGAATATGAAAAATTAAAAACCAAGATTGGTCGTGAAAACGCCGAAGGATATATAAAAATGATGGGAAACGTGAGCGATGTGTATACATATTGTCGTTCTGCTGATTTTCTGATATCAACTTCTTATATTGAAGGTCTAAGTATTGCATTTCTTGAGGCTCTTTCTTTTGGTTTGCCTATTATTTCAACAAAGACTGGTGGGACAGGGGTTTTAATAAAAGATGGAGTTAACGGCTTTATTATATCTGACTTTAAAAAAGACAGTGTTATTGAGGCGATAGATAGGGCGATGCTTGCTAACTATGATAATCTCTCTAAAGAAGCTCTGGTGGTCAGTAAAGATTTTAGTGTTGATGAGACTTCTAAAAAATATGAAGCTCTAATTTAGAGATTAAATTTACTTATATTTACAAAAATTCTCTCTGATGATTTACCATCTTGATATGTGTGATATAAATCTCGCACTCTCTTTCTTTCTTCTTTGTAAGAATCTTCTGAAAGTATTGCCGTTTTTAGATCTTGAAAATTATTTACCTTAGGTCCTGGAGTTATTTGGTCGTAGTCTGCAGCCAAGCCTTCCTTCTCATTGTATTCATCAAAATCGTAAGGGTAAAATACTATTGGTTTGTCTAATAGTAAATAGTCTGCAAACGAAGAAGAATAGTCGGTTATAAAAACATCTACTTCTTTCAAAAGCGGATAAATATCTGATTCTCCAACAAATCCGATATTTTCTTCTATCTTGCTTTCTGTCTGCTGAGCTCTGTATTTGTTGTGAAGACTAAGAAGGAAAAATATATTATTTTCCTTTGCAAAAGATTGCAAATCTTCTAAAGGTAAGACTTTGTTGAAATCAAATCCAGTCTGGCCACGTCTAAAGGTTGGGGCATACATTACTATTTTTTTATTTCCATGAATATTTTTTATATGCGATATAAGCTCTTTGTCTGTATCTATTTCCGAATCCTTTATTTTTTTGTAAAAAATATCATTTCTCGAGTATCCCGTGATAAATGTTTTTGAACCAACTTTAAAAACATCAGGTAAAATACTCAATGTGAAAGGGGAAGTGTTGAAGATAAAATCTTGAATCTTTTCTGGTTTATAAGCGTAACCTTTTTTCTTCATTCCTTTTCCATGGAGAAGTTGGATGATTTTTGATCGTCCGGAAAGCATATGATTGTTTGGCTGGATGTAAGCATCAATCACAAAAAAACCTGCTCGGAGTTGATACCAAAACCCTAAAAAGCTTTTTTCGTAAAATGAAGCATATCCAAGGCCCGTTAGCTTTCTCGCAAGCTCTTTGCTTTTTGCTATCCAGATAGATTTTATATTTTTTTGTTCTTGCGAAGTGTATAAGAAAAAATATTTTGCATTGTCGGCAAAAACTTCTCCATCTGTCTTTTTGTGCCAACCAATAAAAACAAAAGTCTTCTTATCTCTAGGAAAAAGACAAGAAAATATATAGATAAGTTTTATTATTATTTTTTTTAGATTATTCATTTCTAAATTTAGTTTTTGCGCTCGTTAAATCCTCCGGAGTATCTATCTCTATTGCTTTTAATTTTGTGACATTGACCGCTGCCATCTTATTTTCTGATCTATGTATTACGTGGTTCAAAAGATCGATAGCAAAAGAATGTCTAAAAACCTCTACTCCTTCTTTCTCCGCGACATCTTTTATTGATTTGATAAAATCAACGCCGATTTTTGTCACGCCTATAAATTCACCGAAACTTTCTTCTTTCGTAAGATTTTTACTTAACTCTGTGATAGATCCATTTTCATCAACTATTACGTTTACCTCTTCTTCATCCCAATTTGTTTCTTGTATTGCGGTTGCAGATTCGTTTTTGTTTTCGATAACCTCTTTTAGAATTTGTGGTTCGTAAAAAACATCGCCGTTTAGATATATTGTCGAATCTTTCAAATGTTCTAAGGATTTAATTATCGCGAAAGCTGGTTTAGATGATTCGTATTCTTCATTGTGAACAAATATAAACTTTTCATTAGGGAAGTTTTCTTTCACAAAAGTTTCGATTTTTTCTGCTAGAAATCCAGTGACTATCACAATAGGGGAAACACCTTCTTTTGAAAGAGTCTCTATTTGGTGTCCAAGTATGGTTTTGTCACCCACCACTAAAAGTGGTTTTGGGATTTCTTCTGTATGAGGGCGGAGCCTGGTTCCTCTTCCACCAGCCAAAATGATTGCTTGCATAGATATAGATTACTATAAAATTGATATATTTAAAACTAGACCACAAACCCAAAAATCAGTCCTAAAAAATATTATCGATTGATACAAAAGAATATGAATTTGAGATTTTTTCAAGTTTTTTGAAACTTCTTTTTGTTCCCCAATATTTCAACAATCTTTTAACAAATGGACCATTCTTTATTTGTGGTGTTGAACTCTCTAATTCATGAGGGTGGAAGTATATTACCGGAGTGGAATTTTTAGAGGAAACTTTTAACAACCATTTAAAAATAAATAAAGGTAAAACTCTAAAATATATTCCTCCCGCGAAAGGAATTTTTATTTTTCCAAAAGATGCGATAGATATTGGCACTTCTGTTAGATTCGAATCAGTATTTTCTTTAGTTATATTTGAACCCGATATTTTGTAAGGTTTCGTGGGGCAGTTAGACATGCCGTATTCACCAAGGTTTATTGGAAAGATGCTTGAGTCATAAACAAACCCAAGATCTATCAGCTCTGGAATCAACCAAGAGGTTTTTTGGTTAAGTGAAAAATGCGGAGCTCTATATCCTTTTGGTTTTTGACCGGTCAGGTCTTTTATTTTTTCTATGATATTTACACAATCTTTTTTGAAAGTTTCTCGGCCGTATTTTTCTAGTCTTATGTGTTTTGGTCCATGGACTCCAATCTCGTGTCCCTCTTTAGATATTTTTGATACGTATTCTGGAAATTTTGTCACAACTTCTTCTGTTATAAAAAAGGTTGCAGTGTGATTATTTTTCTTTAAAAGATTTAAAATATTGTCGATGCTTTTTTCGAAAGATTTATCACCTTGAAGCATTTCTTCTCTTATGTGCGGTTTAAGCCAGTCACCCTCATTCCATAATTCAACATCAAAACTTAAAGCAACTTTCTTAACTTCTGACATAGTGTTTTTGAGCTAAGAATCTAAAAACTCCCAAGACTACCGTGTTTAAAACAACAGCAATACCGTAGTGGATTGAGAAAACATCCAGCCACAGTGCGAAAAAAAGATTATTAGCAATCCATGACAAGATAAGAACAACTACAAATCTTTTTAGCATTCCTATATTGTGAGTCGTCTTGAATACGAATTTATTATATCCAATGTATACTCCAATATAATTTATCGTAAGTGCGATAGCATAAGAAAATTTTTCATTCCATCCTAACTTTTTTTCCAGTATGAAAATAGAAAAAATAAGGAAGAAAAAACTGATAAGGGTCACTATCCCATACTTAAATATTTGCCAAAGAGTTTCCTTCTCGAAAAGATTTTTAGTTATAGATAATATTTTTTTCATTATTTTTTCTGTGCAAGCACTATTGTCCAAGGTGTAGATGAACAAACTTTTAATACTTTGAATTCTCTTGAGATGAATTTACTAACACCTCTTTTGCTCCAGTGGTTTATATGACCGGGGGTATTTCCCAGGTCTTTCCAGTAAGAACCTCGAGCCATATTTAGAATTCTCCAAAGAGGTTCTCTCGGCACACTAATTATCACATATTCTTTTGTTATTCTGGATATTTCTTTTAGAGCTTTTTCTGGTTCCTCTAAGTGCTCCATAACCTCTAGACAAAAAACTAAATCAAATTCGCCGTCTGTGTGGTTTAAATCATAAATAGATTCAACTCCAAAAGATACGCCTTTGTTTTTTTCTTTAGCCATTTCTACCAACTCAGGATCAAGATCTGAAGCAAAAAAAGTTTGTTGGTTAATGAAAAAGTCCCTTAGCTTTTCTGTCGAAATTCCAGCACCGCATCCTATTTCTGCAACACTCTTAGTATTTTCTGGAATGATAGATTTTATCGTATTAAAGAAATTCTTTAGCAAAATTTTCTCAATAAAATTAGCTTTTTTGTATTTGTCTGTAAATTGTCTAATACTTTCTTTTTCCATAAATATTTTTTTTAGTTAAGTATAATTGTTCCTCGGCTGTTATCTGAAGCCGGCTGGTTATTTGTAAAAGTATACCAACACAATATAAAATAACTCCAGTTATAGCTGAAA
>JAGOTN010000028.1 GCA_018061745.1 Minisyncoccota bacterium | reverse complement strand
CAAAAGTTGGAGGTCAAATGAAATCAACATACAGATTGCGAGATTGGACTGTTTCAAGACAAAGATATTGGGGTTGTCCAATTCCAATGATTAATTGCGCGAGCTGTGGATCTGTTCCAGAAGCTGAAAAAAATCTTCCTGTAATCTTGCCTGAAATTTCAGACTACTTACCTCGTGATGACGGAAAATCTCCTTTAGCAAAAGCGACAGATTGGATGAATACAAAATGTCCAAAATGTGGTGGTGATGCAGAAAGAGAAACAGACACACTAGATACTTTTGTAGATTCTTCTTGGTACTATTTGCGATATCTAGATCCAAATAATTCAGAAAAATTTGCTGATCAAGAAAAAATTAAAAAATGGATGCCAATTAATTTTTATTCTGGAGGATCTGAACACACAACAATGCACGTTTTGTTTGCAAGATTTTTCAACAAAGCACTTTTTGATTTAAAACTTTCTCCTGTCTCAGAACCTTTTTCATACAGATTAAACAGAGGACTTATTTTAGGAACAGATGGAAATAAAATGAGTAAATCAAAAGGAAATGTTATCGATCCAGATAAAGAAGTAGAGAAATTTGGAGCAGATACGGTGCGAACATATTTAGCTTTTGTTGGACCATACAATGAACCAGGAAATTATCCTTGGGATCCAAATGGAATTGTGGGCGCACGAAGATTTTTAGAAAGAATTTTTCAAATTCCACAAAAACTTACAGACGAAACATCAGAATCTGTAAAAAAAGTTTTGCATAAAGCAATTAAAAAAGTTACAGATGACATGAGTCGATTAAAATTTAATACAGCAATTTCTGAATTGATGATTTTAACAAATGAGATTTTCAAAAATGGAATTTCAAAAGAAGATGCAAAAATAGTTGCTCAACTTTTGGCTCCTATTGCACCACACACAGCTGAAGAGTTGTGGGAGATTCTTGGAGAAAAAGATTCAATTCATGCTTCTGAATGGCCTAAATTTGACCCTGAGATGCTTATAAATGAAGAAATTATGATTCCTGTGCAAATCAATGGGAAGATTCGTTCTCAGGTAAATGTGAAAAATAATATTTCAGAGGAAGAGATTAAGGCTATTGTTTTATCAGATGAGACTGTTAAAAAATGGGTTGGTGATGTTGAGATAAAAAAGTTTATATATGTACAAAATAAATTAGTCTCTTTGGTAATTTAGCTCTAAAAGCTTGACATGCATAGCTAATGGTGATAATTTAAAGAGCATAATTTATATATAAAAATGCCAACAACAACAGCCACAACTATAACTTTTAAACCTAAACAGGTTACAAAAAAAATATTAGACGCGTTACCTGAAAGGGCTCGTGATATTGTTACTAATAGATACGGTTTAGGAGCTTCCGACGATAAACAAACCCTAGAATCTATTGGAAAAAAATACGATATTACAAGAGAACGAGTTCGACAAATTGAAGAATACTCTCTATCTAATATTAGAAAATCTGAAGATTTTGTTAAATTGAATCCTGTTTTCGATGAACTAAAAAACATTGTAGATAGTCTTGGTGGAGTTGTTGATGAAGAAGAACTTTTGGATATTATTTCAAAAAATAAAAGCATTCAAAACCACATTCACTTTCTATTAGTATTAGGAGATCCTTTTGTTCGTCTTAAAGAAAATAATGAGTTCACATGTCGTTGGTGTGTAAATGAACCTCTAGCAAAAAAGATTGAAACTTCAATCAAAGCTATGTATGAAAAACTTAAAGAAGATGAAATTGTTTCAGAAGCTGAGTTAGTTGAGGAATTTCTAAATCATATTAAAGAAGTTTCTGCTCATCACAAAAATGATGAAATTGTAAAAAGATGGTTGAATACATCTAAAAAAATCAAGAAAAATCCTTTAGGAGAATGGGGTAAAGCTGATTCGCCAAATATAAATGTAAAAGGTATGCGAGATTATGCATATTTAGTTATTCGTCGACATGGTTCTCCTATTCACTTCCGAGAAGTTGCTGAACAAATCTCAAAACTTTTCAACAAAAAGGCACACGTTGCAACAACTCACAATGAATTGATTAAAGATTCTCGTTTTGTATTGGTAGGACGTGGTCTATATGCTCTATCTGATTGGGGATATATGAGTGGTGTTGTTCGAGATGTAATAAACAATGTTATAAACAAAAATGGTCCTATGACTAAAGAAGAGATTATTGATAAAGTTTTGAAAGAAAGATATGTAAAAGAAAATACTATTTTAGTAAATCTTCAAAATCCAAAATTCTTCAAAAAAGATGTTAAGGGTAAATACTCAATAGCATAAAAACAAAAAGCGCAATTTAAATTGCGCTTTTTGTTTTTAGTCATGGTATTATTTAGACACAATGTTTAGTTCTGCGCTCATTGGTAATGTCTTTGACTTCTTGTTTGCAATTATTCCTGTTGCAATTCCTTTTCTTTTATTTTGGCTTTTAATTAAGATGTATATTGATGCCAACAGAGCCTCTTTTCTAGCTTCTCAAGATTATATTCTTCTTGAAATAGTTCCTCCACAAGACATAGAAAAATCTCCAGCAGCAATGGAACTCTTTTTAACAGCTTTATACCAAACAGGAGGAGAGGGAACTTGGTACGATAAATATGTTCAAGGTAAAGTCCGAGCTTGGTTTTCTTTGGAATTAGTTTCTATTGGTGGAAATGTTCATTTTTATATTTGGACTAGAAAAGGATTCCAAAAATTAATTGAATCACAACTATATTCTCAATTCGGAGGAATTGAAGTAAATGAAGTTGATGATTATTCTATGGGTCTAAGTTATGACGGAAGTATAGAATTATTTGGAGCTGAATTAAAATTAAATGAACCAGATGCTTTTCCTATAAAAACTTATGTTGATTATGGAATAGACAAAGAAACTGAAGAAGAATTTAAAATTGATCCTATCACTCCAGTTATTGAGACATTGGGTTCATTAAATCCAGGTCACCAAATGTGGATTCAAATAATTGTTCGCGCACATAAAAAAGAAGATTTAAAACCAGGTACATGGAATAGTCTTCAAGATAATTGGAAAGAAGGTGGAAAAGAAGCGATTGCAAAAATTAAAGAATCATCAAAAGTTGAAATAAAAGATGGTGAAAATAAAAGACAACAAGTAGCTATGACAAAGGGGCAAGAATTAAGAATCACAGCTATTGAAAGAAGTATTGCAAAAATGTCTTTTGACACAGGTATCAGAATGATTTATTTAGCAGAAAAATCATCTTACGATTCTGGTTATGTAGGAGCTATGACTGGTTCATTTAAACAATATAATTCATCAGATTTAAACAGTTTTGGTATGTCTTGGACTACTTCTTTTGATTATCCTTGGCAAGATGTTTCAGGAAATAAAATTAAAGTTCTAAAAGATGAAATTCTAGAAGCTTATAAAGAGAGAGATTATTTCTGGAGAGATCGTCCAAAATTCAATAATTTTTTTGGAAAAAAAATAGTGGAAAGAGATTCTTTTGTGTTAAATACAGAAGAATTAGCTACAATATTTCACTTACCTGGAAAAGTTTCTTCTACACCTTCACTTCATCGTGTAGAATCAAAGAAAGCTACGGCTCCATCTAACCTACCAATTTAAAAAATATTTTTTATGCTCAAAATTCACCCTGATTTAAAAATCAAAGTTATAAATTTTTATAGTTTATCTAAAAAAAGAAATAATATTATAATTTCGCTTTTTATTTTGACTCTATCTTTATGCATTTCATGGATTTATTTAACTAGTCCTGTAAAACATATGGAATTTCCAGTATCTGTTGAGATTGAAGAAGGGTCTTCTCTTAGAGAAGTGAGTCAATCTTTCAAGGATTTTGGGATAATTAAATCTAGGACAATATTGAACATGATTGTAATTTTAAGTGCAGGAGACAGTAAAGTCGTTTCTGGAGAATATTTATTTGAAAAATCACCTTCAATATTTGAAATAGCAAAGAGAATCACTATCGGAGATTTTGGAATTGAAGTAAAACAAGTAAGATTTCCTGAGGGTGTGACTATGGAAGAAATAGCTTTAATAATGGAGTCTCGCTTTCCTTATTTTGATAAAAATGCTTTTATGCAATTGGCTTCAGATAGTGAAGGTATGCTTTTTCCAGATACTTATTTATTTCTAGAAAATGTTAAAGCTTATGAAGTCTACAAAGTTTTAACAGAAACTTTTGAAAAAAAGATATCTGAGGTAAAGACTTTAGTAAAACAAAACAACAGAAGTTTAAATGATGTGATTATTGTAGCTTCAATAGTTGAGAAAGAATCAACAGCAGAAGCAAGAAAAGAAGTTGCTAGTGTTATTTGGAAAAGGTTAGATGAAGATATGCCTCTTCAAGTAGATGCAACTTTTGTGTACTCTATTGATAAAGGAACTTTTGATTTAACTAGAAGTGATCTAAAGGATAAAGAAAATCTTTACAACACTTATGTACACAAAGGATTACCTCCCACAGCAATAAGTAATCCAGGATTAGATTCATTGTTAGCAGCTGCGACAGCTTTACCGGGAGATTATTTATTTTTCTTAACAGGACATGATGGAGAAATGTATTATGCAAAAAATTTCGAACAACATAAAAAAAATAGAAGCAAATATCTATACTAAAAAGGTATACGTTGGTTTATCTGGCGGAGTTGATTCTTCTGTTGCCGCAACTTTATTAAAAAAAGAAGGCTACGATGTTCGTGGAGTTTTTATAAAGATATGGCACCCAGATTTAATTGGTTGTGATTGGAAAGACGAAATGAGAGATGCTATGCGTGTCGCAGCTCATTTAGAAATTCCTTTTGAAATGGTAGATCTTGCTGATGTTTATAGAGAAAAAGTTATTCAATACATGACTGATTCTTATAAAAAAGGTGAGACTCCAAACCCAGATGTTATGTGTAATACATATGTAAAATTTGGAGTTTTTTATGATTGGGCGATAAATAATGGCGCTGATTTTGTGGCGACTGGTCATTATGCTCAAATTGAAGAGAATGAAGGTGAATTTAAAATGCTTGCAGGGATTGATAATAGTAAAGATCAAAGTTATTTTCTTTGGAATATCAGAAAAGAGTGTCTACAGAAAATGCTTTTACCTATTGGAAAATATACAAAAAAGGAAGTTAGAGAAATAGCTGAAAAAAATAATCTTCCAACAGCAAAAAAAGCAGATAGTCAGGGTTTGTGTTTTATTGGAGATGTTGATTTGAAATCCTTTTTAAAAAATAAATTAGATTTAAAGTCAGGAAATGTTGTAAATGCAGAAGGGGAAATTATTGGAACACATAACGGTTCAGAACTTTACACAATTGGTGAAAGACATGGATTTTCTGTTTCAACTAAAAAAGATTCTCAAGAACCTCTTTATGTTTTGTCTAAAGATTTGGAAAAAAATATAATTACAGTTGGAGAAAAAAAGGATTTAGAAAAAAAAGTTATAGATAAAATTTCTATAAAAAATATAAATTTATTGGTAAACAAATTACCAGAAGTTTTTGAAATAGCATTTAGATATCAAGGAAAAAAAGAAGAAGTAGAAATTGAATCAATTACGAATCAGGATATGGTCTTGAAGCTTAAAAATGCCGTAATTTCACCGGCAGTTGGTCAATCTGCAGTATTCTATAAAGAAGGATGTTGTTTGGGTGGCGGGGTGATACAATAGAGTAATGGAAATTAAAAAAATAACAATTTGGACCATAGTGTCAGTGGTATTAGTTTTAATAATAATTGGTTTAGTAATTTTAAAAGCAAATAAAACAGAATCTCCAAATACAGAAAAAGAATCCGAAACAGAACAGTCTTTGTTTGATAAAAC
>JAGOTN010000004.1 GCA_018061745.1 Minisyncoccota bacterium | reverse complement strand
GAAGAGTTTTTCGTAGACGTATGGTCCTTTTTTTAGTGATCGTGTCATTTTTTATATTAGGCTTTCGGAGCCAAAAACTAAAAGCTCTCTCGGAGCTCGTGTGCAACATACTAGCATACGGCTTATATGAGTCAAGGGATTTTTCTAGAGTTTTATACAAAATTGCATTTTATGTATAATAGGCCGATATGAAAGACATAAAAAACTGGAAAACTGAGTGGGATTTGAGCATTTATTACAAAAATCAGAAGGATCCTCAGATTGAAAAAGATGTAGTAGAAGTAGAGCAAAAAGTTAAGCAATTTACGACTAAATACAATAAAGATAAGTCGTATTTGAGCAATGCGTCCTCTTTGAAGAAAATGTTCGATGAACAGGCCAAAATAGACTTATTAAAGGGTGTTAATAAGCCTCTTGCATACTTCTTTTCCCTAAGAGATATAGGAAAAACAACTCCAGATCTCGACAAGCAAGAAATCATCATCACTGAGAGACTAAAGAAGGCTAGCAACCAGACAATCTCTATCTTTTTAGCTTTAGGAAAAATTCCTGCCTCAAAGCAAAAGGAGTTTTTAAAGTCCCCTGCTCTTGCTGACTATAAATATTATTTAGAAAGATACTTTGAATCTGCGAAGCATCAATTGACAGAACCTGAAGAAAAAATCTTGAGCTTAAAGAGTGGGCCTTCATCTGATATGTGGGTAGATGGTGTTTCAAAAACTTTGCAAAAGAAAAATGTGGTTTTGGATGGAAAGAAAATTTCACTTGGAGAAGCTAGTAGCAAGATTGGTAGTCTTCCAACAAAAAAGCGACGAGCACTATACAAAGACATGATGAAAGAAATCACTTCAGTCGCTGACTTTTCTGAAGGAGAAATAAACGCAATCATAAACAACAAGAAAATTCATGATGAGTTACGAGGGTACAAAAATTCTTATGACAGACCTTTTTATGGGCACGAAATGGATGCTGACACTGTTTTGAAATTTACAGATTTGGTTTCTAAAAACTTTAAGATTGCTCATCGTTTTTACAAAGTTAAGGCTAAAATGCTTGGTCTAAAGGATTTTTCATATCCAGACAGAGGAGCAAAAGTTGGAAAGATTGATAAAAAATTCCCTTTCAAAGAATCAGCTGAAATGCTTTATGATGTTTTGGATAAAGTTGATCCCTACTTTTCAAATATAGTTAATGATTTTTTTGTTCAAGGGCAAGTTGATGTTTATCCACGACAAGGAAAAAGAGGTGGAGCATATCAATCTGGTGGCGAAATTATGCCAACTCAGATTTTCTTAAATCATATTGATACTTTTGATTCACTAAACACGATGGCACATGAGTTTGGTCACGCATTTCACACTGAGCTTGCAAAGAAACACCAACCACTTCACTACCGTGGATATTCCCTAGCAGTAGCAGAGACAGCAAGTACACTTTTTGAAAACTTTGTGTTCAAGGAAGTTGTTTCAAAACTTTCTGAGAAAGAAAAAATTATTGCACTTCATGACAAAATCGAAGGAAAAGTTCAAACAATCTTCCGACAAGTTGCGGCTTTCAATTTTGAAATAGAATTGCACGATCGAATTAAAAAAGAAGGTTATTTGTCGCACGAAGAAATTTCTAAACTTCTAGCAAAACATCTTCGAAGTTATTGTGGTCCAGCAATGAAGGTTGAGGATGAAGATGGATATCAGTTTGTGAGTTGGTCACATTTTAGAAGCTATTTCTATGTTTATACTTATGCTTTTGGAGACTTAGTGAGCGATTCCCTGTTTGCAAGATATGAAGATGATCCGAAGTTTATGGAAAACATCAAATCACTTCTCGGAGCCGGATCTTCAATGTCACCAAAAGATATTTTCAAAAAGCATGCAGGTATAGACACCAAGGACATGACTTTCTTCCAAAAAGGAATTGATAATATCGAACAGGATATTATTGCACTTGAAAAATTAGTTAAGTAGCAACAATATTAAATATTGTTTACAAAATTCCTAGTCTTCACCCCAAAATACCCAACACTCGGTAGAATATTATTATTCTTCTGTAATCTAATCACAGCAGCTTGTGTGGCGTATCCATACATTTCTGTTTCACTTCCAATTGATCCAGGTCCAGCTTCTGCAACAATATATCCATTGTTGTTTAAGAATTGTTGAAGGCGTTTAACATCAGGATGCACAACTCCAAGTTCTAGGTCAATGTTGAATTGGAATGATTCTGATTCGTTTGTAGTTTGAAATGTTTCTGCAAATTCATTTTTTAGATCACCAACAATAGCATCAACAGTTTCTTTGTCTTCAGGATTGTTTGTTAATACTTCTTTTAGTCTTGTTAGAAGATTATCTATTTTAGTGAATAGATTGTTTGTGGCATTAGAGATTGTGTTAACTGCGTTTGAGAATGAGGTACGTGATCCTCCTGATGATCCACGTCGAGAGGTTTCTTCGACTACGACCTCTTCATCGTCTGGTTCTTCTGGTGGAACAGTTGTATCAATCACAAATGATTTGCTTGCAGCAAGATTGGTACCGATAGTAAATGAAATCATTGCATTTGAGGATTGATCTGCGATTGTTCCTGAGATTGAAGATACTGTAAGATCTGCACTAGTGTCTCCTGTTTGAATTGTGTAGTTACATGTTCCGGTGGTTTCATTTGAAACAGTGAAAGTACAAGTTCTATCTGTGGCACCGGTTTCAAGTGTGACGGTGACGTTCCCAGTTGAAGTGACCGCTTCTGAAAAGGTGACGTCGATGTCGACTACTTCCCCAACACCGTATGTTCCGTTTGTTTTGTCGGAAGAGACGGAGGTGATGGTTGGGGGTGTGGCGTCTTCATCCTCAAAACTAAGGGTGGTGGTGTAGATGTATCCGGAACCACTAAACCCAACATTAGCAGCAAGTTTGGTTCCATCAGATGATGAGGTTATACTTTTCCAACTTCTTGAACCAGCAGGTGTCTGAGCTGTCCAAGTAGCACCTGAGTTGGTTGAGGTGTAGATGTATCCACTATTATCAGCAGCGGCGAGTTTGGAACCATCAGATGATATAGTGATGTCTTCCCAGTGGTTTATACCCGCCAAGGTTCTCTCAGTCCACGTAGCACCTGAGTCGGTTGAGGTGTAGATGTATCCACCACGAACAACTGCTGCGAGTTTTGTCCCATCAGATGATGAGGTTATACCGTACCAACTTCTTGAGCCTGAAGAATTTGAGTTTGTACTCCACGTAGCACCTGAGTCGGTTGAGGTGTAGATGTATCCACCATTTACACCCGCTGCGAGTTTTGTCCCATCAGATGATGAGGTGATATCGCCCCACATTCTAGAACCTGCGGTTGTTTGTTCGGTCCACGTAGCACCTGAGTCGGTTGAAGTGTAGATGTATCCACTAGCTGCAGCAGCCAACGTAACACCGTCCGATGATGAGGTGATACCGTTCCAATTTCTAGAACCTGCAGTTGTTTGTGCGGTCCACGTAGCACCTGAGTCGGTTGAGGTGTAGATGTATCCACCATTTACACCCGCTGCCAAATTAACACCGTCCGATGATGAGGTGATACTGTACCAATTTCTTGAGCCTGAAGAATTTGAGTTTGTGGTCCATGTAACGCCTGAGTCGGTTGAGGTGTAGATGTATCCACCGTAATGAGCAGCGGCGAGTTTCGTACCATTAGATGATGAGGTGATGCTATCCCAACTTCTTGAACCTGATCCAGTTTGTTCAGTCCAAACATCAGCGACTTCATCAGGATCAATCACAAACGCCTTGTTTGCAGCGAGGTTTGTTGCAGGAGTGAAACTCACCATTGCGTTTGCTAGTTGATCTGCAATTGTTCCTGAAATCGAAGAGACAGTTAGATCCGCTGAAACATCCCCAGCTTGCACAGTGTAATTACATGTTCCCATGGTCTCACCTGAAACAGTGAACGTACATGTTCTATCTGTGGCACCGGTTTCCAATGTGACTGTAACGTTTCCAGTTGAAGTGACAGCTTCCGAGAAGGTGACGTCGATGTCGATAATATCTCCAGGACCATATGTTCCATTTGACAGACCGGAGGTAACATTTGTAATAGTAGGAGGGATTGTGTCAGCTGTATTATTTGTCACATTTTGATTAGAAAAAGTACCTGTAATATTTCCAGCAGCATCCTTTATGTTGCCACCAGTAATAGGAAGAGTGTAACTAACAGTAACATAATCCAAAGAAACAACAGGGTATTCAAGTGTCAGCACCACGGTCGATCCACTAACATAAAGACTAGCAACAGCTTTACTGTTAGAATTTGCTAAAACAGAAAAATCATTAACAGAAGGAGTATACGATTCATCTAAAGGCTCATCAAAAGTAATAGTAAGAGCGTTTCCATTTATATCAGCACTGGAAAATGCAGGAGCAAATCCGTCATATGTACCTGTACAAATATTTTGATCATAACTCCCAGTACATGAACCATCATCATAGTTTCCTGTACAAGATCCATCGTCGTAATTTCCTGTACAAGATCCATCGTCGTAACCACCTGTACAACTAGAATAAAAACTACCATCACACTGATTCATCCCTTCATTCCAAGTACAACCCGAAGGAGAACATGATCCTTGATCCATAAAACCACCACAACTAGTGTAACTAGCAGAACAACCAGAAACGGATCCACACTGAAATTCACTATAAGAATAAGCGGAACAATCTCCTAAGTTTGCAGGATAGGAACAGCCTGACGCACCCTGACAACCTGATTGATTACCATTATAACTCGAGCAACTTCCTGAGTTTCCAGGGTATGAACATCCTAATGTGTTCTGACAATTAGATTGATTACCATTAAAAGTATTACAACTTCCTGAGTTTCCAGGATATGAACATCCTGATGCACCCTGACAACTTGGTTGATTACCATTAAAATCAGTACAGTTCCCTGTACCACCTGAATATGGCCAACTACAACCGTTTGTGGCAATACAATTATTGTATTGCCCATTAAAATCAGAACAACTAGAAGACCAAGTTGTGCTAGAAAAATTACTTGAATACGCTCCTAAAATAAATAAACATCCTACCAAAAGAGCTCCTGCATTATACAAAAATTCTTTATTTATTATTTTTAATTTTTTAATTTTCATAAATAAAAATTGTGCATTTGACTCCCATTATTTTAATTGATTTTTTAAAATAAAACAAATAACTTCCTTCTACAAAAAACTCTGCAACAAATAATTTAATACACAAAATATTATTTTGGGAGGACATTGCGCAGGCGTCATAAACGCCGAGCGAAACGAAAAGCAAAAAGGAGGCGCTTTGCGCCTCCTTTTTGCTTTATCGTGGGTCCTCCCAAAATAATATTTTGTGTATTAAATTATTTATTTCTCTTAGTCTTTCGTCTAGAAACAATCATCGGAGCTGAATACTTCTTCACTTTTCGTGTCTTCACACCATAAGCAAGCTTTCCTTCTCTAGTCTTCGGACCACGTCGCAAACCAATACCTTGTCGTCCTTCTCCTCCTCCATGAGGGTGATCCACTGCGTTCATGGCAGAACCACGAACAGTAGGTCGGATTCCAAGATGTCGACTTGTTCCAGCCTTTCCAAGATTTCGAAGTTTTTCTTCTGGGTTTGAAATAGAACCGATAGTTGCCCAACAGTTTGATTTCACTTTTCGAATTTCAGATGAAGGTAATTTAATTTGAGTTACTTTAGCATCAGTATCTTGAGCTACAACTTCTGCATAGTTTCCAGCAGAACGAACAAGCTTTGAACCTCCTTCGTGTTGTAGTTCAATGTTGAATACAAATGTTCCTAGTGGAATATTTGAAAGTGGCATTCTGTTTCCTGTTGAAACTTTTACAGTTTCTCCAACAACGAATTTATCCCCTACTTTCATTGATTGAGGAACAACAACATATCGTCTTTCCCCGTCTTGATAAACAGCAAGAGCGATGAAAGCTGTTCTGTTTGGATCGTATTCAATAGTTTCAATTTTTGCAGGAATATCTTTTTTGTTATAAACAAAATCAATATCTCTATATAGTCTTTTATGTCCACCTCCCTTGTGTCTTGATGTGACTCTACCAAGATTGTTTCGTCCTACACTTCTTTTAAACCCCTTAGTCAAAGACTTGTTTGGTTTTGAAGTAGTAAGAAAATCCTTATACTTTATAGAAGTCATATTTCGTCGGCTCGGTGATGTTGGTTTATACTTTTTCATATTTTATACAAATTCAATTGTTTCTCCTTTTTTTAGATAAACATACGCCTTCTTTCGACCAGCTTTGTAACCTGTTTTTGTTCCTTTAGCTTTTTTGCGTACAACTTTTTTTGCTGGAATTCTAGCAATATTTACAGCAATTGGATTTACTTTATACACTTCTGCAATTGCTTTTGCAATATCACCTTTTGTTGCGTCTGTGCTTACTTCAAAAACATAAACTCCCTCTTCAGCTTTTAATGCTGCCTTTTCTGTAATACGAGGACTTCGTAATACCCATGTTAAATCTTTTTTTGTATTAGTTGAAGTTGTCATATTATTTCATTCTAGCAGTTAGAGCCGGTAGACTTAATTCAGGATTTTCGATTAATACATATTTGTATGTCATCAAATCTACTGGGTTTAAGTTTCGAACTTCATCTAATTTGAAGTTTCCGAAGTTGTCAAAACTTTTCTTTGCAACTTTGTCATTAACATCTGTTGCAACATAAGCTGTGTTTTTTCGTTTTGTAGCTAAATCATCACATCCACTACCCTTTGCGATAGCTTTGATCATATCTTTTGCTATTGAAGTTTTTGGTTCTGCAAAGTTGATTGAGTCGATAAACAAAACCTCTCCATCACGCATCTTTTGAGAAAGAATTGTATACAAAGCTTTTGTTTTCATTTTCTTATTAACTTTACGATCGAAGTTTTTTTCATTTCTAGGACCGAAAGTAATACCTCCACCAGCCCAAATAGGTGATCTCTTTGAACCGTGTCGTGCTCGTCCAGTACCCTTTTGTTTCCAAGGTTTTTTACCTCCCCCTCTTACTTCACTTCGGTCTTTAGTATGAGCAATAGCATCTCTTTGAGATGACAAGATACTTGTAATAACTTGGTGAACTAAATCGGCATTCCAAGGCAACCCAAAAACATCTTCTGGTAGTTTTACCTTTGAAACTTCTTTTCCGTCTGTGCTGTAAACTTTATTTTCCATGATATTTTTAATTAACCTCGAATTTCAACAAGGGTTCCTCGACGACCTGGAATTGCCCCTCGAACAAAGATCTCTCCTGTTTCTTTGTTGATTTTAACAATTCTCACTTTTTTTAGAGAAACTCTATCACTACCTGTTCGTCCTCCCATTTTCTTTCCTTTTCTAACATTTTGAACTCCACCAGCACCAATAGATCCCGGAGATCGTTCATTGTGTTTTTGTCCGTGAGTTCTAGGACCTCCTGAGAAGTTCCATCTTTTAACAACACCTTGAAAACCTTTACCTTTTGAAATAGATGAAGTTCTTACAAACTGCCCTTCTTCAAAAGAATCTAGATCAATTTTATCTCCAACGTTTAAATCTTTAACAGTGTCTTCTGATGCACGGTTTTCACGCATCACCATAAATACAGCATCCAAGTCTTTAGTGTGACCAATTTGAGCTTTATTTCGACGCTCTTTCTTTTGATCTCCAAAACCAACTTGTACTGCGTCATATCCATCATTCTCCAGAGTCTTTATTTGAGTGATCACAACAGGTGAAGTTTTTATTACTGTCACAGGTTGAACACGCCCGTCGTCTCCGAAAATTTGTGTCATATTCTGCTTTTCTCCAAGAATGAATTTCATGTTGGTTATATCATCTTTACATCTACGTTAACTCCAGATGGGAGCGATAGATTTGTTAGAGCTTCGATCACCTTAGCCTCAGGATTTAAAATGTCAATAAGTCGTTTATGAATTCGCATTTCAAACTGTTCTCGCGCGTCTTTATATACGAATGTAGAACGGTTTACTGTGTACTTCTTAATCTCTGTAGGTAAAGGGATTGGTCCACTAACTTCGGCTCCAAATCGTAGAGCTGTGTCCATGATTTGTTTAACAGAAGAATCTAGAATTTTGCTTTCGTAAGCTCTTACTCTGATTCTTAGTACTGCTGAACCTGATTGTGATGTGCTTTTTTTTGATGTTGTCATATTGATTTTTACCTTAAATTCGCCAATGTTCTTTATCCTTTTGGATAATTAGAGATCTTGTCGTAAAAAAAGTTTTAATTTAATTAAGCTACGATCTTTGTTACAACTCCAGCTCCAACAGTTTTACCTCCTTCTCGGATAGCAAATCTTTGTTGTTCTTCAAGAGCAACTGGGGCTACAAGCTTTACGATGAAAGTTGTTGTATCTCCTGGCATAACCATTTCAACACCTTCTTTTAGAGTTACTTCTCCAGTAACGTCAGTTGTTTGGATGTAGAATTGTGGTTTGTAACCTGTAAAGAATGGTGTGTGTCGTCCTCCTTCTTCTTTCTTTAGAACATAAACTTCGGCTTCGAAGTGTGTATGTGGAGTAACAGATCCAGGGAAAGCAAGAACTTGTCCTCGGTGAATGTCTTCTTTTTTAGCTCCTCGAAGTAGAATTCCGGCGTTGTCTCCAGCAAGACCTTCTTGAAGTTGCTTGTTGAACATTTCAATACCAGTAACAGTTGTTTTCACTGTGTCTTTAAGACCAACGATTGCAACTTCTTCTCCAACTTTAACCTTTCCTCTTGCGATTTTTCCAGTAACAACTGTTCCTCGTCCTTCAATTGAGAAAATATCTTCAATTGGCATTAGGAATGGTTTTTCGATATCTCGAACTGGTACTGGGATGTATGTATCCATAGCTTCCACAAGTGAAAGTACTTTCTTTACCCATTCATCATCAGGAGATGAAGCTTCAAGAGCTTTAAGAGCTGAACCTCGGATAACTGGAGCGTTTTGTCCATCAAATCCGTTTTTGTCTAGAAGTTCTCTAATTTCTTCTTCAACTAGATCAATCATTTCAGTATCATCTACCATGTCTGATTTGTTGATGAAAACGATAATCTTTGGAACACCAACTTGTTTTGCAAGTAGAACGTGTTCTCGAGTTTGAGGCATCATACCGTCTGTAGCAGCTACAACAAGTACAGCACCATCCATTTGAGCGGCTCCTGTAATCATGTTCTTAATGTAGTCGGCGTGACCTGGTGCATCGATGTGAGCGTAGTGACGCGCATCAGATGAATACTCGTTGTGAGAAAGTGAGATTGTAATACCTCGAGCTTTTTCTTCTGGAGCCTTGTCGATTTGATCAACAGATTTCTCTGTTACTTCTTTACCAGCAAGTTTTAGTGAGTGTAATAATGCCGCTGTAAGTGTTGTCTTTCCGTGGTCAACGTGACCAATTGTTCCAACGTTTACATGTGGCTTTGAACGATTAAATTCTGCCATATTATTTATATGTAAATTAATTAATGTCACTCTCTATGGTAATGGCGCGAGAACGTTGCATTACCAAAGCGAGCGACTTGTTTATAAAGCAATTTTACCCCTCTCATATTCTACGAAACTGTGATTTTTCACAGAATTACATAGAAAAAAAGCGCTAAATTGCGTAGAGACATACTACCAAAATACTGGAGAGTGTCAAATTAAATTCTAGCTACGCATCTACCATTTTCAAACTTTTGTCTAGATGAACACAAATCATCTGAAGATGGCCCTCCTGTGATCTCACAATAAGTTGGAGGATAGAATTTATTGCACAACAACTCCCCTGGCCAACAATCCGGCAAAAAAATCTGATTTAAAGGATCGTAAGGGGTCATTGTGTATCTAATGAAATCCAATTGTTCTTGTCTACCGCAATTTTCTGAAGCTTGTGACACTGAGCCATTATAAATAAGTGACTTTGAACTTTCGTTAAATTTGAAACTAGGTTTTGCTGCTAAAACTTCTTTTCTGATTTCGGCAGTTCCTAGACTTTTTTGTAATGAATCAAATGCTTCTACTGCAAGAACAACAGGTTGTGTAAAACTCGAAAGATTTTTATATAAAATATTTAATGCTTTTGTTCCATTAACACTAGGTTTAAATTCAAAAAGTTTCCCACATGTTTTTACATCTCTCGCTTTTACTTCTACAGCCAAAGGATCACAAACTAGCATAGCTTCGAAAAGTGAAACATCATTTTTAGGTTCTATTCTAATATTGTATTTAAATTCAAATTCCCCTAAATCGGTTTCTGATTTTTTTGTTAGACCGTCCAAATAAATAACAGATGGTCTATAGGATTTGTTGCTAGTGGTTTTTTTAGTAACAGTTTCAATTTCAGGTGTTGTCGTAGCAACATTGGCAGTAGTTGTGGCAATTCCAGTATCTTTAACTTCAACTAACTTTTTACAAGAAATCTCTTGGATTTTTTTTCTGGTAACAGGACCGATTGTACCCGCTCCTATTTGTTTGCTTGAAGTTATCAAACCAGTAGCTACTTGAAAATCTGAAACAGCTTGAACCGTCATGTCTCCAAAAAAACCAGTCACACTTTGATTTTTGGGAAAATGTCCTTCTGATTTTAAGAATCTTTGTAAAGCAGAAACTAAAGTACCACTTTTACCTTTAACTAAATTTTGATTTATGATTAAACATTCTTTTTCAGAAGTTTGATCTATTTTTACGCTTGAACTAGAAGTTGTTTTGCTTCCAGTATTTGCAAAATTTCTTGCTCCTTCAGCATTTTCAGGAGAAATCATTCCAATTGAAATTAAAAGTTCGACATCGGCGATTGTTAGTGCGTTTATTTTTTGAGAAAAAACAAGTGTGCCAAGTGTGCATATTAGAAGCAGAAGCAGAAATCCCTGCAGGATTTTTGCTTCTGCTTTATTTGTTTTTAGATTTATATTTTTTAACAACATTTTATTTTTATTACTGCACAAGTGCAGATGAATTTGCAACCCAAATCAAGGCAGTATCATCTCCTGGAAAAACATACCCTGAAGATGTTGCATAACAATAAATTTTAAATGAGTACATTGGATCTCCATTTGAAGCTACTTGAGAAGGATTAACCAAAGTTAAATTTGCTGTGCCATTTACAGGAACATCCTGTCTTTTCTCTTGGAAATCTCCATTCAAAGCACATGTTTGAGCATTTTTTGAAGTCCATTTTAATTCAACAGCTTTACTACTCACAGCGACAGGTAATTTATTTCCTCCTCGTAAATATTGACCGTTTACAGCTTTCACAAAAAGAAGAACTGACGCATCCTTTCCTCCTGAAGTAGATAAATCTGCTTCATAATCAAGATCAACATCATAATCTATATCTGCATCATAATCATCAATATCATAATTTATATCTGCATCATATTTTGCGTCTGACTCATAATTAAAAGTTGGATCATAATTAAAACTTTGAGAGAAATTTGTATCTGCATCATAATTAAATAAATCATCAAGGTTATAACCAAAGAAATCGTTTACACCAGAAGCTGTAGCATTTGCAGTATTACAACTTATTTTTTCAATAGCGCTTCTTGTAGCAGGACCAACCACTCCAAAACCAGTTGTTTCAGGTGTCCCGTTCAAAACAATTCCCTGTGCTTTTTGAAATGCTTCAACAGAAGATTGTGTGACACTTCCAAAAAATCCTGTTGGTTCAAGACTAAAATGATTTTGTGATTTTAAAAACTTTTGCAGAGCCGATATTGAAGTACCGCTCATACCATTAAATAAATCTACAGATAATTTAAGACAACTTCCTTGTTGTGAAGATGTTTTTTGGGGGTTGTAATCATGACGAGGTGTTGTTGTGTTTGTGGTTGTTTTTGTATTTGAAGAAGAAACAGCAGACTGAGCAATATTAACTTTATCAGGAGCAATAAATCCTGCTTTAATTAAAAAATCAACATCTGCTTGTGTTAAAGCAAAAACTGGATTTGCAATTAAAAAACTTAACAATAATAAAGAAGTAAACATTTTTATATTCATATCTTTATTGTAATACATTTATAATTTCTTTTAAAGAAAGTATTTCGTGGGGGAAATAATTATTAGATACAAATAAAAGAGCGCCGCCCTTGCGGGCGGCGCTCTTTTATTTGTAAAACTTTTGAAAAAATTACTTTAATGTAACTTTCGCTCCAGCTTCTTCAAATTTTGCTTTTAGTTCATCAGCTTCTGCTTTAGCAACTCCAGTTTTAATGTCTGAAGGAGCAGCATCAACTAGATCTTTAGCTTCTTTAAGACCTAGTCCTAATACTTCCTTAACAACTTTAATAACTGCAATTTTTTGTGCTCCAGCATCCGCTAGAACAACTGTGAATGTAGATGATTCTTCGGCAGCACCAGCACCTGCTGCAGGAGCAGCGGCAACAGCAACAGCTGAAACACCAAATTTCTTTTCTAATACTTTTACAAGTTCGTTTAATTCAAGAACGCTCATTGATTCTACTTGTTCAACAAGTTTCTTAAATTTTTCTGGAACTTCAACTTCTGCATCTGCTGAAACAGAAGGAGCATCAGCAACTGGAGCAGAAGTTTCCTCTGCTACAACTGCGTCATTTTGAATTTCATTTTCTGACATAATAATTTTTAGTTAACTATTTTTATTTAATAAGTGATTAAGATTTCTTATCTGCGTAAGCTTTAACAACCATAGCAAATCCCTGAATTGGGGAATTGATAACGTTAACGAACATTCCTCGTAGAACATGTAGTGAAGGAATTTGAGCAATAACTTCCATCTCTGATCGAGATTGAAATTTATTTTCAAATACACCACCCACGATTCTTAGTTTGTCGCCAAGTTTTTTATGGAAATCAAAAACCTCACGAGCAGGAGCAGTTGCATCTGTTGAATAAGCAACGGCTACTTCCCCGTCTAATACAGGAACTTCACCATCGATACCAGCTTCAGCAAAAGCTTTCTTGATAAGAGTTTTCTTTGCTACAAAATACGAAACACCGTTTTCACGAAGTTTTGATCGCATTGACACTGTGTCTGAAACAGGAACTCCTCGGAAACTAACAAAGACAGCAGATTCACTACTTGCCGCATCTTTTAATTTATCGATGATTTCTGTTTTCTTTTGTTTTGTAATTGCCATTTTTTTGTTTGGTCTTTAAAAATAAACGACCTTTGTTTTGCAAGGCCATAGAGAGAAATATTAGAAAAGTATAACTATATAAATTAATATAACTACAACTTTCAGCACTCGAGCGGACTTATTTTGACGCCACTTGTCTCAGGCCTTACATGAAAGAGATTATATGATTTTATTCAGTGAGTCAACTATAAATTGACACGGCTTATAATTATTGTATTGTTTTAAAAAACCTGAACCTTTCACCCCAACCACACATGCCAAAGAAAAATAAATCTGACCTCACGGTTACTAAGAACAACTATATGGAAGTTGTTCGAGCAATTACTGCCAAGAATCTCGAACATCTAAAGCTCAACATCCCAGAACTCGGGAATGCCACAATAGATTCCCAGATTGAAAAGGAAATTGAATGTAGCAAACACCGTAGAGATCATCGATATAACACTGAGTGGGTCGACGCAATTGCAGACTTCTTTAATGGAGATCGCAGAACATTCCTGGATATGGAACTCTGGGTTTTCGGAGTTTTCTCAGATGAATTTTTCTGGTTTTCTGAAGAGGGAGAAAAATTGTCCAATCGACTCTTCTCATCCTTGGAAAAGAATCAAAAAATAGAGGATCGTATACGTGAGGCACTGCAGATTATTCAAATTCACTTCGGGGGCGATATTAAAAAATTCCTTCAAGCTGGTGGTTATCAACACATAAATAAATTGAAGAAAAAAAACTCCATTGTTGATCTCAACAAACCTCGAGATCAATTCTGAGTCCCATTCTCCATTCACAAACAACATCCCGCTCGGCTTATGCTGACGGGATTTTTATTTTTAGATGAAACTAAAATGAACTGCGGAAAGTAATTACATATTTAAGAACTTTGCGGAGCCGTCCCCAACGGCGAGCACCAGCGAAAAGAAAAAATGCAGACACTAGTGTCTGCATTTTTTCTTTATCGCGTGTTCTTAAATATGTAATTACTTTCCGCGTTTCTTCTTAATTTCTTCAGCAACATTCGCTGGCACAACATCATAATGATGAAACTCCATCGCAGCAGAACCTCTACCAGCTGTCATAGATCGCAACCGAGTTGTATAACCAAACATTTCTGAAAGTGGAACAAGTGCTCGCACAGCTTGAATTCCCATTCCTCTTTCTTCCATACCTTCGATTTGTCCTCGCTTTGAAGAAATATCTCCAGTAATATCTCCAGTGTTTTGGTCTGGAATAACGATTTCTACTTTCATAATAGGTTCAAGAATTGAAGCTCGAGCTCTTTGAGCAGCTTCTTGGAAAGCGTGACTCGCAGCTAGTTTGAAAGCGATTTCTGATGAATCGACATCATGGTATGAACCATCGTACAACTCTGCAGAAACATCTACCATTTTATATCCAGCAACGATTCCTCTTTCCATAGCTTCTTTGATTCCTTTTTCTACAGCAGGAATAAATTCAACAGGTACAACTCCTCCTTTGATATTGTTGATAAATTCAAATCCTTCTGATCTCTTGATATTTTTCGCAAGTTTTTCATTTGGATCAATTGTACCAAGTGGTTTGATCTTAATCTTAACGTGACCGTATTGTCCTTTTCCTCCTGATTGTTTGATGTATTTATATTCAGCGTCACCTTCTCCAAGAATTGTTTCTCGGTATGCAACTTGAGGTTGTCCAACATTTGCTTCCACGTTGAATTCTCTTTTCATTCGGTCAACAAGAATTTCCAAGTGAAGTTCTCCCATACCTGAAATAATTGTTTCAGCAGTTTCTTCATCTGAAGTAACTCGGAAAGTTGGATCTTCTTCAGCAAGTTTTTTCAAAGCAATACCCATTTTTTCTTGGTCAGCTTTTGTTTTTGGTTCGATTCGTAGAGACACAACTGGTTCAGCAAATTCAATTCGGTGAAGCTCAATTTGTTTTGACTCATCACAAAGTGTATCTGAAGTGTGAGTATTTTTTAGACCTACAGCAGCTGCAATTTCTCCAGCATAAACTGTTTGAACTTCTTCTCTTTCGTTTGCATGCATTCTCAAGATTCGTCCTAGTCTTTCTTTTTCTCCAGTTGAAACATTGAAGATGTATGATCCAGCAGAAACAGATCCTGAATAAACTCGGAAGTATGTAAGCTGTCCAACATAAGGGTCAGTTTGTAGTTTGAAAGCAAGAGCTGAGAATGGTTCTTCGTCAGATGCTTTTCGGAAAATTTCTTCTCCAGTCTTAGGATCTGTACCTCCAATTGGTGGAATATCTATAGGAGATGGAAGATAATCCACAACGGCATCCAAAACTAATTGAACTCCTGTGTTTTTCAAAGATGAACCTGTGAAAACTGGAATAACATTTCGGTCGATAACAGCTTTTCTTAAAATTCTTTTCAATGTATCCAAATCTGGTTCGTTTCCTTCTAGAAAAGCATTCATAGCTTCTTCATCATTTTCAACAATTCTTTCAATAAAGATTGCTCGGAATTTTTCTGCTTCTGCTTTCATTTCTTCAGGAACTTCAATTTCAGTAATTTGGTTTCCCATATCTCCAGCAAAAGTATATGCCTTCATTTTTAGAAGATCCACAATACCTTTTAGTTCTCCTTCTTCTCCCCAAGGTAGTTGTGCTCGTACAGCATTTTTAGAAAGTCTGTCTTCAATAGATTTAAATGATCGATCGAAAGAGGCACCTGTTCGGTCGATTTTATTGATGAAACAAATTCGTGGCACTCCGTATTTGTCGGCTTGTCTCCAAACTGTTTCTGATTGTGCTTCAACACCGGCTACTCCGTCGAAAACCACAACTCCACCGTCGAGAACTTTCAAACTTCTTTCAACTTCCACAGTAAAGTCTACGTGACCTGGTGTATCGATAATATTAAAACGATGTTTTCTTGATTCATCTCCCTTTGCATATGTTGGAACCCAGAAAGCTGTAGTAGCAGCTGAAGTAATTGTGATACCTCTTTCTTGTTCTTGTTCCATCCAGTCCATAGTTGCTTCACCTTCGTGAACTTCACCAATTTTATGAGAAACACCAGTATAGAAAAGAATTCTTTCTGTTGTTGTTGTTTTACCTGCATCAATGTGTGCAATAATTCCAAAGTTTCTTACCTTATCTAGTGGATAATCTCGTGCCATATAAATAAACTGATATTAAATTTTAATAAAACTATTCTACCAAGCAAAGTGAGCAAATGCTTTGTTTGCTTCTGCCATTTTGTGAGTATTTTCTTTCTTCTTCACAGCTTCACCTTCATTTTTTGCAGCTAAAATTAATTCAGCGGCTAACTTCTTGTGCATTGGAGTACCTTTTTTAGAATAAGCAGCTCCTTTAATCCAAGACATTGCAAGAAATTGTCTTCTTTCAGGACGAACTTCTCGAGGAACTTGGTAGTTGGCACCTCCCACTCTTCTTGATCGAACTTCCATAACTGGAGCGGCATTTTTTAGAGCAGCATCAAAAATTTCTAAAGGATTTTCAACTTTTTCAGACTTCATTATTTCAGCAAAAGCACCGTAAACAATTTTACGAGCGATTTCTTTTTTACCTTCTTCCATAACATGGTTAATAAACTTCTCAACTTTTATTGAGCTGTATCGCACATCTGGTTTTATTATTGGTTTTTTCTTTAGTGGTCTTCGCATATTATTTTATTATTTTTCGGCTTTTGGCTTTTTAGTACCATATCGACTTCGACTTTTTCCACGCTTCTTAACACCTTCTGCATCTAACACACCTCTAACTATTGTATATCGAATGTTTACATCTTTTACTCTACCTCCTCGTAGCATTACAACAGAGTGCTCTTGTAGGTTGTGTCCCATTCCTGGAATATAAGCTGTAACTTCTTGTCCGTTTGTAAGACGAACTCTAGCGATCTTTCGAATAGCAGAGTTGGGTTTTCGGGGAGTTTTTGTTGTAACTTTTACACAAACACCTCGTTTGAAAGGAGCATCGTATCTTGTAGGTTTGTTTTTTAATGTATTGAAACCACGTCGAAGGGCAATCGCCTTTGTTCGGCGCTTTGGTTTGCTTCTATTATTCTTAATCAATTGATTAACTGTTGGCATATACAATAAAAAGTCCTTTAAAAAGGTAGGGACACTCTACTACACACTTCATTTTGATGCAATACCCTATTTAAGATTATCTAAACTATTAACAACTGAAGCTGTCATAAGATGTGTTTTTTCTGCCAAAGTAGTTAAGTTTATTTTATTATCTAATTTAGAAAGTTTTTTTATTTCAACTCTTCCGGCATATAATTGAGGTTCTACTTTTGTATTTATTGGCAAAATATTAATATTTTTTTTAATTTGATCTGAATAAGCAGACACACCAGCTCGCAAAGAAAAAGTTAGGTAAGATTTTAATTCTTGATTTTTAAAAGAAAATTTTTCAAAAGAAGTTTCTACTGTTTGGAAAGTAATTTGTCTGTACGATGTTGGAAATATTAAGAAAGCAATTGCGATCACAGCTCCAACAGCAAGTGGTAAATACCTCACATACGCTGTAGGTAGAGATGATTTTGTTGTAACAGGTAAAAGAGAAATAGCCTTACACAAAGCCTTATTTTTAGAAACTAAATCTGGATATTTTTTCACTAAAAATATTTTAACACGAGGTTTAAAAATATTTTAAATTTAAATAGAAATTCCTGTGATTAATTTAAAAAGAAAATCTATTATTGGAGAAAATAGTTGCCATAAGAAAAATATAAAAAATAAAATTAATAGGAAACCGAATTTTTCTAAACTATCTTTAATTTTTCCGTATTGTTTTGGAAAAAGAGCATAAGCTATTTTTGAACCATCCAATGGTGGGATTGGAACTAAATTAAAAATTGCTAAAACTAAATTTACATTTACAATCACGGCAGCTACATACAGAACGCTTGTCATCTCCAGAGAGTCTACTGAAGTTAATCTTATAAACATTCCGAAAATAATTGCCAACAAGATATTAGAGGCTGGCCCAGCGAGTGCGACAAGTAATTCTCCCCAACGGCGATTTCTTAAATTATAAGGATTATAAGGAACTGGTTTTGCCCAACCAAAAATCATTCCTGAAAAAGAAAGCATCAAAGGAATAATCACAGAACCCCATAAATCTAAGTGTTTTAAAGGGTTTAAAGTCAATCTTCCTGCATATTGAGCTGTCATATCGCCCAACCATAAAGCCGCATAACCATGAGCAACTTCGTGAACTACCACAGATATAATGACTATTGCGACTAATAAAATTGCAGAAATTGGTTCCATAACACTTGCATTATATATACTGTTTGGTAGTATGGCAAAACTTAATGTAAATATATGGCAAAGGCTTGCGCAATAACAGGAAAACATTCACAAATGGGAGGCGGATACTCAAACCGCGTTCGTGCTACTAAATTCAACCCAACTGGGAAAGTTCGAAAGTATGTAAACCTACAAAAGAAACGAGTTTTTGTTCCTGAAATAAACCAAACTCTAAACCTTACTCTTTCAACACAAGCTATTAAAACTATCAATAAAAAAGGAGCTTACAAAGCACTTAAAGACGCTGGAGTTATTTAATTTTTAAATAAAAAGCCGTCTCAATTAAGACAGCAAATGACGAACACCAAATAAAAATGGTGTTCTTTTTTTGTATAGTATCCACTCATTCCCGAACTCAGTTTCCAGAAATTTTTCTTCCTTTTTAGCAACTAAAATTGCCAAAAGAGTCCAAACAACTGCCAAGACAACGATGAGAATATTTGAATAGAGTATTGAAATACCAACCGCCCAAAGAATGACTCCTAAATAATAGGGGTGTCTTGATATTTTATGAACACCCGTTGTTGTTAGTTTATGATCGGTGGGTTCTTCGCAGAATCTACTCCAAGTTTTTGACCGGACAACGCGCGTCATAAAACAAACAATAATTCCCGTACCAGAAATTATTGAAGCTATACACAAAAGAGGAACTGACACCTTAAATCCAATAGGATAATAAATGCCCGCATGTTGCAATACAATTAAAAAGATCAGGAGAAGTATCATAAATTCCTTACTCAAGAACTCTCTGATTGATTTAGCCTTTGTTGCAAGTCCCCACTTTTGTCCAGATATATATCTCATAAAAAAGAATGAGATTAACAAGAAATCAGCAATATAAAAAAAGATCGTATTCATTAAAAATGATATTTAAATAATTAATGACTTTTGTCAAGATAAACATTTGAACCATCTGAGAAAAAAGTGATATTTCCTAAATCTGCAGTATTCAATATTTCTACATTAAATTTTAAGAGTGTGTCTATTGTTTCCTTATGAGGATGTCCATATTTATTATCTTTTCCTGCTGAAATGATTGCGAATTTTGGAGAAACGAAACCAACAAATTTTTCTTCAGAAGAAGTATGCGAACCATGATGCCCCACCTTTAAAACATCACATTTTATTTTATCTCCATACTTTTTAACAATTTTCATTTCAACTTCTTTTGAAGCATCACCTGTAAGAATAAAACATGTTTCTCCGTAAATTAACTTAGCAACGATAGATTGATCATTTGAATCCACACTTATCTTTTCATTATCAGGAGAAAGAATTTCTAAATAAATATTCTTTTCAGAATCGAGCATTATAATATCGCCATCTTTTACCTCTCTTCTTTCCACATCTAAATTTGAAATTTCAATAGTTGCATCTGTCTCTTTTGTGCTTGTTGCAAACATTATCAAAGGAACATCATATGAATTAAACAAATCAATAGTTCCACCTATATGATCTAGATCTGGATGAGTCAAAACAACAGCGTCAATACTTTCATCGAAAAAAGAAATTTGATCATTTAGAGATTGTAAAACCTTAGCATTTGGTCCAGTGTCTATTATTATTTGCATTTTATTTGGAGCTTCAATAAAAATAGAATCGCCTTGCCCAACATCTAAAAATGAAACTTTGAGATTCCCTTTATTTTCATTTGAAATTATTTGAAACCAACCAGAAAGACCGGTGATTAGAAGCGAGATTAAAAAAACTATATTTATAGCTATTTTTTTGATTTCTTTAGGGCTTAATATATCATCCACGTAAATATTGTATCAGTTTGATATAATATCTTTATTAAAATAATCTAAATTATAAATAAAATAATATGCAAAAATTTGAAGCCAAAAAATTTAATATTCCAACTTTAAAAGGAATTTCAGAGAAAACTATAGAAGAACATGTAAAACTTTACGAAGGTTATGTTAAACACGCTAATTTAATCTTAGAAGAAATTTCTAGTCGTGATGCTGAAAAAGATGCTTATGCAATATCTGAAATGCAAAGAAGATTTTCATTTGAATTTGATGGAATGCGAAACCATGAAGTTTATTTTGATTCTTTAGAAGGTGGAGCAAAAGATATTTCTGATAGCGAATTAAAAAATAAAATAACTGAAGACTTTGGATCTTTTGAAAATTGGATTGCTAGATTTAAAACAATTGCGAAAACTCGTGGAATTGGTTGGGCAATTTTATATTTTGATACAAAAACAAATCAACTTTTAAATTCTTGGGTAGATGAACAACATTTAGGTCATTTAAATGGTTGTATTCCTATTTTAGCTTTAGATATGTGGGAACATTCTTTCGTTGCAGACTACTACCCTTCTGGAAAAGCTACTTATATTGAAGACTTCTTTGCGAATTTAAATTGGGAAATTATTGAAAACAATTTTGATAACTGCAAAAGATAATCCTGAAGTTTTTTCTGCTACAAAAATAATAAAATTCAAAATAAAATAAGTAGGTAAAGAAATTATTTTCGTGAATGGATATAAAAATGAAAAAGTACCAGAGACGGCTGACAACAACATTGCGGTTGGCATAAGTGGCAAAACCAAAAGATTTGAAATCATCGCGACAACAGAAATCTCTCCTGTCATTTTTATTAAAAGTGGAAGTACAACTATTTGAGTCGCTATTGTTGAAGAAATTATTTCTCTAATTTGAAATTTTTCAGTTATAAATTTTAGTTTTGCAGAAATTAGAGGGCTGATGTGTATTAAACCGAGAGTTGCTACGAATGAAAGTTGGAAGCCTGGGTCGCCGGTGAGGATTCTTGGATTTTGAAATACCATGAGGAAAGCGGCGACCCAGAGCGCACGATTTACTTGATATTTTCTTGTAGTTGAAAAAACCAAAACTGAAATAATGGCCATAATACTAGCCCTAATCGTAGTTGCACTAGCTCCAGTCAAAATTGCGAAACTAATTATAAAAAATATTGATAAACTTTTTGCATAAAAAATCGGCAATCCCGAGAGAATTTTTCTAACAGCGTCTGCAATAATTGTGACATTGTACCCAGATAAAACTACAAGGTGAATTAACCCTGCCCTTCTAAAATCTTCTAGCAACTCTTTACCGAGAGCTTGTTTTGATCCAATTAAAATTCCAGCTGCCAAACCTGCTTCTGGTTCTTTTAATTCTTTTTGTAAATTGATTGAGAAAATATTTTTAATATAGATTAAAGTTTCATAAAAAATAATTATAGATTTTTGAAATAAATTATCTGGAACATTTTTCTCTCTAGAAATTATAATTGGATGAAAAATTACATAAGCAATTCCATCTTTAGCCAAAAACTTTGGATAATCAAAAATAATTCCATTTTCATTTTCAAAAGTTTCCGGCTTTTGGATTTTTCCTTTAAAACTTATTTTTTCGTTGAAAAAAAGTTGAGGAAACCTAGCCAATGTAAGTCTTACTGTAGAATTATAATCATCTAATTTAACTACATAATGTGTACTAAACTCCCTTTTATCTGGTTCAGCAATAATTACTCCAATAAACTCCACCTCTTTATTTAATAGAAAGTCTGCATTATTTATTTTTTCAATATTTAAAATTCTCCAAGCGCCTAAAATAAAAAATAAAATTATAAAAAGTAATTTAATATTTTTAAATGCAATCAAAAAATATATTGAAGCAACTAATAAAAACACGATTGAATAAAAACCTAAACCAACATTTTCAAAAATAAAAACTCCTAGTAAAAAAGCAAAAATAACACTATAAAAAATCACCCATCCAGAATATCCTCAAACTAAAAAATTACTTGTAAAAAATTTATCAGAATTTAACTTATTTTCCACTCAGAAATAATATCCATCTCATCTTGCGGAGAAACAGACTTTCGAAATTTAGCACCCTTTATTCCACGAACCCTAGCTTCACACTCAACCCAAGTAGCGTGTTTTATCAATTCCCCATTAACCAAAGACAAATAACTATGAGCTTTTAATTTAGCTCTATCCTTACCAGCCTTATTTACAGCCAAAGGAGCAATATTTTTAATATCAACAAAATATTTCTCAACTGAACCAGAATATAAATCTATTGGACTATTATCAGCAAAAGAAGTTGCAATAACATCACATCTTTCATTTCCTGGAATTCCCGCGTGTCCTGCAACAAGATTCCACTCAACATTTAAATTTTCTAAAACAAAATCCATCTTTTCCCAAAGATCTTTGTTTAAAACATCACTTTTATCTGATTTTACCCAACCATTTTTCTTCCATCCATGAATCCATTTAGTAGAACCATTCAAAACATAACTTGAATCCGTAAAAACAAGGGCACCGTCAGTTTTTTTATTCTGAAGTAAACCATTTAAAGCACTCACCACAGCAGTTAGCTCCATTCTGTTGTTTGTCGTCCTGTTTTCCCTTCCTCCAATTTCAACAATTTCCCCATTGAGGGAAATAATTGAACCCCACCCTCCGGGCCCTGGATTACCGCGAGAAGATCCATCTGTAAAAATTGTAGCGATTTTCATTTTGTGAAGTATAACACGCTGTTTATTGTTTATAAAAACTCTTAAATAAAATTAAAAATGCTACAATTATCAGTATGGATACATTACAAAAATTTCACAAAAAAGCTTTTAATATAATTACAATTACAGGGTTCGCAGTTATTGCATTATTCTTATGGTTACAATTTACAGGAAGAACAGATACTCCAATAAACCAATGGGCATCATTACTATCTGGTCTTATTTTTCTAATATCTGCAATAATCTGCTTCACTTATTATAAAAAAGGTGGAGACAGAGGTGGAGTATCTAATGCTATTTTATGGACAGGAATATCTAATTTGTTATTTTTTTTAGGAGGCGCAACTTGGAGTTTTTACAATTTATTTGCAGGAATTGAATCACCTTACCCGTCTTTAGCTGATGTGTTTTTTGTACTAATGCCAATATCTTTTGCAATTTCAGTTGGTT
>JAGOTN010000027.1 GCA_018061745.1 Minisyncoccota bacterium | reverse complement strand
ATTTAATTGGTGTGGATGAAGTGGGTCGTGGGCCTTTGGCGGGACCTGTGTGTGTTTGTGTTGTTGCGATTGAAAAGAGTGTTGCGCCGAAAATTTTGAAAAAATTTTCGGCGTTGAGAGATTCTAAGAAAATGACAGCAAAAAAACGAGCAGAGATTGTTCAGGAAGTTTTTATTTTAAATAAAACAAAATCAGAAATCATTTTTGAAATTAAAAAATGTTCAGCAAAAGAAATTGATAAAATTGGAATTTCAAAATGTATTAAGAAATGTATTGCTGAGGGTTTGAAGGGTTTAGAGAAAAAGGGAATTGATGGTGGTAATTCTGAGGTGAGATTGGACGGCGCGCTTCGCGCGCCGTCCACATACCCTCACCAAAAAACCATCATCCGCGGTGACAACTCTGAAAAAATTATTTCTTTAGCATCCGTTCTCGCAAAAGTTTACCGCGACAACTTAATGACAAAACTCAACAAAAAATTCCCCCAATATAATTTCGCTCAAAACAAAGGCTATGGCACAAAAGCCCATATCCAAGCTATTAAAAAATACGGACAAACATCTGAGCATCGCAAAACCTTCTGCACTAGGATTTAAATAGGATTCTATTGACATTTGTGCTAATCATTGTATTCTATATAAGATTTTTTAGTTCTATATAAAATAAACATCAAACCAAAGGAGATTGAATGGCAAAAGATGGAATTATGCCTGTTGAGGCACGCAAAAAAACCTACACTGAAAAAACCATGATAAAGGTCGTAAAAGATCTCATTGTTTGGTCTCAGTGCATGAAAAGTGAACATGACTATCCTGAACACTTCATGAAGAAGCATCCTTGGACCAGAAAATATCTGACTTACTACGGTGAAGCTCACAATTTCAAACGTTTGGTGGATGATCCCGACATGATTTGTGAAGTCGAGAAAAATGAGCTTATGACCAAATGGCGCATCGAAAACAGTAAGCCAAGACAAGTTCGTATCAGAGTCTCTCTGAAGGATGTTCGTAACAGGCGAGGTGGAGCCTATACTCAGATATTCACCTTCGAAGAAATCTCGGATGGTCTGTTCAGATGCAATAATGGCTGAGATGTTATCTTGGCTTAAAGTTAAATCCCCCGTTTCCAAACGGGGGATTTTTTCTTTCCCACCCATATATTGCCAATATTCAATATCCGTGTATAATTTCCCTCACTATGACAGTAAGAATGAGACATACAAAAGGGCATCGAAATAACCGTCGATCACATCACGCGTTGGAAAAACCAGCTGTTAGTTTGGACGAATCTAAAGTTCCTCACTTGCGACACCGAGCTAGTCCAACTACTGGTAAATATCGTGGTCTACAAGTTGTTAGTCTTGTAAAAAAGCAAACTAAAAAACTTGAAAAATCTACAGCTAGAAAGAATGCACAAGCTTAGTGTTTCTTTTGTAGATTAATTTTAGAACCTTTGATACAATAAAAAATATGGCAAACAGGCACCTTGCAAGATCGGTCGTACTTCAAACTTTATTTGAGTGGGACTTCAACGGTAAAAATGACAGCACAGTTCAAGATGTTCTACTGCGCAACGTTAATGAATTTGCTCCAGGTGTTTCCGATGTTTCTTTTATGCAGATGATTCTGCGAGGTATTTTAGAAAAAAGAGTTGAAATTGATTCTATTATTGAAAAAGCAGCTCCAGATTGGCCATTAGATAAAATAGCGATACTTGATAGAAACATTTTAAGAATGGGTCTTTTTGAGCTTTTATTTGTTGATAGAAAAGAGGTTCCTTCTAAAGTTGCAATAAACGAAGCTATTGAACTTGGAAAAGCTTTTGGAGGAGATACTTCTGGAAAATTTATCAACGGTGTACTTGGTGCTGTTTATAAAGAAATTGGCGAACCAGGAAAAGAAGATGAATCTCCAAATAAAAAGAAAAAAGATATTCCTTTTGAAGAAATGAAAATTGAAGAAAAAGTTGGAGCTGTAGTTTTTTGTGAAGATGACGGACAAATTTATTTTGGATTAGTGCATGATGTTTTTGGACATTGGACTTTATCAAAAGGAGGACTCGCAGAAGGAGAAGATGATGAGGCTGGTTTGAAAAGAGTTATAAAAGAAGAAATGAATTTAGATCTTAAAAATGTTAAATCTCTTTTGGGAGAAACTGAATATGTTGCAAATCATCCAGAAAAAGGAAAACACAGAAAGCAAGTTCGTTATTATTTAGTTCAAGCTGAATTTGGAGATATTAAACTACCTGAAGGAAAAGGAGGCTTGGATGATGCTAAATGGTTTAAAGTAAAAGATGTTGCTGAATTAAATTTCTATAATGATATTGTGCCTTTGATAACTCAATCTATAACAAGTTTAATGCAAGAAAAAGTAAATGCTTAATTATGGAATCAAAGAATAAAGAAAGATTAGTAGGAGTTGTTTTTAATAATAAAAATTTATTGATTCAAGCTTTTACTCATCGTTCTTATATAAATGAAAATCGTGGAACAAAATTGAAACACAATGAAAGGTTGGAATTTTTAGGTGATGCTGTTTTAGAATTAGTAACAACTGAATTTTTGTATGAAAAATTTCCAGATAGAAATGAAGGTGAGCTAACAGCGATTCGCGCAGCGCTTGTAAATACAATTACAATCTCAGAAGTTTCAAGTGAGCTTGATTTCAATAAAGAGCTTCTACTTTCAAAAGGTGAAGCGAAAGATCTTGGACGAGCAAGACAAGCAATTTTGGCAAATACATTTGAAGCTGTTATTGGTGCGATTTATTTAGATCAAGGATATGAGACTGCTAGAGTTTTTATTTCAAAAAATCTATTGCCTCGAACAGAAAAAATAATTGAAAATTCACTTTGGGTTGATGCAAAAAGTAAGTTTCAAGAAAAAGCTCAAGAATTTTCAAACACAACTCCTGTTTATCAAACACTCGAAGAAACAGGACCTGATCATGATAAACAATTTAAAGTTGGTGTTTATATTGGTAGTGAATTGGTAGCTTCTGGTGTTGGAAAATCAAAACAAGACGCTGAGCAAGAGTCTGCAAGGAATGGTTTAAAAGTTAAAAAGTGGATATGAGATTAAAGGCTTTAGAAATCGCTGGATTTAAATCTTTTGCTAAAAAAAGCAGGTTGGATTTTGATACTTCAATTACATCTATCGTGGGACCAAACGGTTCTGGAAAATCTAATGTGGCGGAATCTTTCAGATTTGTTTTGGGTGAACAATCTATTAAATCGATGCGTGGGAAGAAAGGTGAAGATTTGATTTTTAATGGGACGACTGCACTTGGAAGACAAAATAAAGCGAGTGTAAAAATTGTTTTAGATAACAATGACAGGACTTTGGATTTGGATTTTGATGAAGTTGTTTTGGAAAGAGTTGTTCATCGTGATGGTGTAAATGATTATTTGATAAATGGTTCTTCTGTGAGATTGAAAGATATTTCAGAACTTTTAGCTGGCGCAAATATTGGTTCAACTGGGCATAATATTATTTCTCAAGGTGAAGCTGATAGGATTTTGAATTCAACTCCAAAAGAAAGACGCTCAATGCTTGAAGATGCATTGGGTCTTCGAGTTTTTCAATATAAAAAAGTAGAGAGTGAAAGACGACTGCAAAAAACAGAAGAAAATGTGGCACAAGTTCAATCTTTGAGAAAAGAGATCGCTCCGCATATTAAATATTTGAAGAAACAAGTTGAAAAAATTGAGCAAACTAGAGAATTAAAAGATCAATTAAGAATTACATATCGAACATATTTAGCGATTGAGAAAAAATATATTGATGTAACAAAGCTGTATATTTCTAATGCTAAAGTTGAGCCAAAAAATAAATTAGAAAAAATTGAAAATGATTTAGTTTCATCAAGAGAAGAGTTGAGTAAATCAAAACAAACAGACACAAGAACAGATGATTTATCAAATTTGAATAATCAACTTTCCGGAATTCGTTCTGAGAGAAATAATGCGTTAAGAGAAATTGGACAATTTGAAGGTGAGTTGAAATCACTTGAAAGAATTGCTGAACGAGAAAAGAAAGAAGAACAAGATGTAAATGTTTCTTTGAGAGATGTTGAAAATCTAAAGAACACTATTGATCAAATTTCTTCTGATGTGGAAAATGCTGATATTTCTGTTTTAAAAAATGCTCTTAATAAAATCAAAGATGCACTTTCAAATTTTATTTTAGAACGTCGAAAAGCTCCTCAGGAAACAGATTTGTCTTTAGTTAAAGATATTGAAGATTTAAAAAATAAAATTATAGAATCTCAAGAAAAATCTAAAAAATTAGAAGAAAAAGAAAAAGCTTTGGAAAATATTATTTTTAATTTACGACAAGAAATTGAATCTTCAAAAACAACAATGCTCGATGTAGAAAGAAATATTTTTGAAATGGAGACTAAAAAAGGGCAATTGATGAGTGAGTTAAACAGGATAAGTATTGAAGAGTCTGCTTTGATTCGCGTAGAGGAAGATTTTAAAAGAGAGCTAACTGAAGCCATGGTTTTAGTGGGTAGAGAAGCTGTTGATTATGAGTCAGAAGTTTTGGACGAAGGTGTAGAAAGAAATCGAGATATTCAAAATGAAAAAAGAAGAAATTTGGAGAAAATGAAAATTCGTATTGAAGAACTTGGTGGAGGAATTTCCAATGAAGTTTTGAAAGAATATGAAGAAGTCACAGAGCGAGATGAATTTTTAATTAAAGAAATTACAGATTTGGAAAATTCTGCTGTTTCTTTGAAGCAATTAATTTCAGAACTCGATACAGAAATTACAAAAAGATTTAAAGAAGGAGTTGATTTGATAAATAAAGAATTTCAAAAGTTTTTTGCGTTGATGTTTGGTGGTGGAGATGCGGCTTTGAAACTTGTTCGACCAGAAGTGCGACGCAAAAAGTCTGACACAGATATTGATTTTGATAATAATGGCGTGCCAGATGATTTGGATCAAGAGGAGGGAATTGATATTGATATTTCATTACCACGAAAAAAAGTAAAAGGATTGATGATGCTTTCTGGAGGAGAAAGAGCGCTGACTTCTATTGCGCTAATCTTTGCGATGTCTGCTGTGAATCCCCCGCCATTTATTATTTTGGATGAAACAGATGCTGCGCTTGATGAATCAAACTCTAAAAAATACGCTGATATGATCGAGCGACTTTCTGATAGATCTCAACTTATTTTGATTACACACAATAGGGAAACTATGTCTCGAGCAAGTGTGATTTATGGTGTGACAATGATGCAAGGTGCTTCTGAATTACTTTCAATCAAATTTGATGAGGGTGTGCAGTATGCGAAGTAAAAGTATTGCAATTAGAATTTTTTATTAATTGCACTTGGATTGCATTTTGGCTGATTAAGTATATATTTTGTTTAGAAACTAACCCGAACTTTTTCAAATAGAAACCAAAATTATGAGTGTTGTTGCTAAACTTGCTAACGCTTCAGTATATTCAATAGATGTGGACTATCTTTGTGAAATTCCCTCAGAGTTTTTTCCAGAAGGATTTCTTGGCTTTGTTTACACATCGTTGAATGAAAGACTTTACCGTGACACTGTTACGCACAGTCTAGAAAATGTGGAACTTCATCAACTGGTGAATGTTCACGGAAATTCTTTTTGGGCACCAAATCTGATTTCTCAAAAGATGCAGGAAGGACCCGGAATTGAATATATCACCTGTCCATTTGCGATCTATAGAAAGCTTTTTCTGGAGGAAAATTACAATCAAATGAGACTGCTCAATTTGAGAACTGGAATTGCTTTGTCTCGACTGCCAGTCGATATCTTTAGGAAATACTTTGGAAATGAAGTTGTTCCTTGCTGGCACGCTGTCGCTTTCACAAAATTTCAGGGACTTAATTATGTTATTCCTGTGGTGCGCACACGGAAAAATCAAATCACAAAGAAAGACGAAGTCATCTTTCGGTGGTATCGATTTCATCGGATTAATTTCCGGACGCCCGTTGTAACACTTTACTGATATCTCTGCGGAGATTTTTTATTTTAAATCTCTAAACTTAAACCAACCGCATCTCCAACTTTCTATTATCCAAATCTACTGCTTCAATTTTAACTTTTATTTTATCTCCAAGAGTGAAAAACTTTCCTGTTTTTTCGCCGACGATTCGGTATTTCTTTTCATCTAAGTTCCAGTAGTCTTCACCAAGTTTTGAAATGTGAATCATTCCTTCTGCGCCTGTGTCATTTAAAATCACAAACAAACCGAATGGAGCAACACCAGAAATAATTCCTTCAAATTCTTCGCCGACATGGTTCATCATAAACTCTGTTTGTTTGTATTTGATTGAGGCTCTTTCTGCTTCTTGCGCTGCAACTTCTTGTGTAGATGCGTGATTGGCAACTTTTTGAAAAAAGATTGCATCAACATCGCTAATAGATTCTCCTGCAATTAGTTTTGCCATAATTCTATGAACAACTAAATCTGGGTATCTTCGAATTGGAGAAGTGAAATGTGTGTAGTATTCAAAAGCTAAACCGAAGTG
>JAGOTN010000026.1 GCA_018061745.1 Minisyncoccota bacterium | reverse complement strand
AACTCCAAAATCTTGATCTTGAGTACAGTGAATCAATTCATCATTTCCTAAATAAATTCCACAATGATCCACACCTTCTGGAATTTTTGTTCCTTCCATAAATTCAATTGATTCGTGATCAGTTTTTCTAATCGAAAGTCCTGTGTTTGAGAAAATTAAATCTCCAGGAATTAAATCTTCTTTTTCAATTCTTGTACTAAACACATATTGATCTACTGACATTCTTGGAATTGAATACCCCGCTTCTTTATATAAATAAGAAGTAAAAGATGAACAATCAAAAATTTCTGGAGCATCATACAAAACACTTGAACCATTTTTATACGGCTTACCAACCAAACTTTTCGCATTATCAATAACGCTCTCCAAATAATTCACAACTTTATGTTCAAAATTTAATTTATCAAAAATTCCTGCGATTTCTTTTTCAGAAAGACTTGTTCCTAAATATTTATTTACTTCTTCAACAGAAACTCCAGTTTTGTATTGAGCCGATTTTCGAGGATAAATATCAATCACACTTCCAACTTTTGTATTTTCGTCAGAAGCATATTTCAAAAGTAGATTCGTCAGACGGTTCATTGCAATCTCTGTCCATGCAGGAGTAATATCTCTTTCAAATCTTTTTGAAGATTCTGTATCAATTCCTAAAGCTCTCCGAGTTTTTCTCACTGCAACAGCATCAAAATTCGCAGATTCCAAAAGTAAATTTATCGTCCCTGAATCAACCTCCGCTTTCTTCCCTCCTTTAATTCCTGCTATCGCTAAAACATCTTTTTCGTCTGCAATAACCATTTCATTTCCAGCAAATTTTACTTCTTTATTATCAAGTGTTGTAAATTCAGAGCCAGCTTCAACTGTGCGAACATTAATTTTCTTTCCGTTCAATTTATCAGAATCAAAAGCGTGAAGTGGTTGCCCCAAATCAAACATTACAATATTTGTACAATCAACAATATTATTAATTGATCGTTGCCCAATCGCTTCTAATTTCTTTTTTAATTCTTCAGGAGATGCTCCAAATTTAATCCCACGAATTTCTCGCGCCATGTATCGTTTACAATTTTTATCACTCACCTCCACAGAAAATTCTGTTTCAAAATCAACTCGACTTTCATCTGCTTCATATTTTTTCAAAGGCAATCCTGTCAAAACATTTATTTCTCTCGCGATTCCATAATGCGCAAAAGAATCATGTGCTCGGTTTGGTTGCACATCTATTTCAAAAAGAAAATCATCGTCTTTTTCTATCACTGCTTCAACTTCATAAGCTCCTGTAGTCAAAGTATGAGCAAGAGTTTTAGCGTCCGGAAGTTTTCCATCTATGTGTTCTTGAAGCCAATTGTAAGAAACGCGCATACTCATAAAATTAAAATTGATTGTTAAATCTTAAATCACCTGATTGTAATAATCGAATATCATCTATTCCGTAAAGCATCATCGCAAGTCTGTCCCATCCAAAAGCAAAAGCGTAACCTTGGTATTCTCGCGGATTTACACCTCCTCTCTCCAAAACTTTTGGATGTAGCATTCCTGCACCCAGCACTTCAATCCATCCAGAATTCTTACATACAGAACATCCCTTTCCTTCACATTTAAAACAAGACATATCAACTTCAACTCCAGGTTCAACGAAGGGAAAATATCCAGGCCGTAATCGTGTTTTTGTATTTTCTCCAAAAAGTTTTTTGAAAATACTTTCGATTGTAAATTTCATATGACCAAGATTTAAATCTTTTCCAATAGCCGCGCATTCGAATTGATGGAAGACGGCTTCGTGAGTAGCATCTGTAGTTTCGTTTCTATAAACTTTTCCAAAATACAAAATTTTCAAAGGCACACCTCTAGCTCTTGGACCTTTCACTTGCCCAGCTGAAGTTTGAGTTCGTGCCAACATTCCCGGTCGGTTCTTAAACCAAAAAGTATCTTGTTCATCTCTTGCAGGATGCGAGTCAGGCACATTCAAAGCATCAAAGTTAAAATACTCCGTTTCAATTTCTGGAATTTGAAAAATATCAAATCCCATTTCATCAAAAACCTCAACAACTTGATGCATTATTTGATTTAGAGGATGTATATGTCCTTTTTGTTCACTCATATAGGAAGTTTATCAAATTTCAGCGCTAAATATGTCTTGACCATCTTTTACAAATATAGTATTGCCATTTAGTTTAAATTCGGGTTTTTTACCTTTAAAAATTGTCTGTAAATTCGGCTTTGATCTATCATCTGCTTCTACAGCAAAAATATGATTTTCTGTAGCCACAACAAAAGCATCATTTCTATTTGGGAAAAAATCAAATTCTCGAATATCACTCTCTAAAGAAATTATAATTTGATCTCTACATCCACGAATATCACAGAAGAAAAATGGAGTTGATTCATAATCACCTGACCACATCACGTGGATATCTCCAGACTCTAACCAAGCAACAATTTTATTAGAAAATCTAAGTTCTTCTTTTTTTTCAATACCTTCAACCTTTAGACCTTCAAGATAAGCTGGGATTAAAATTTTTGTTGTTGAAGTCGCTTTTGTCGTAGTTGCTTTTATAATTTCTTTTTCAAAAATTACTAAACTTTTATCTAAAGTAGTTGTTGATACAAACAAATCTAGAGTGTCTTTATATTCATCAGAAACAACTTTAGTTGATGTGGCTTTTATTTTTGGATCTTTATTTTCTACAAAAATAAACTTCTCAATTTTTTCAAAAGGTATTTCAACAGGTAACATTAAAATTCTAGCTTCTGTTACCAAGTTTGGATGAACAAATAATTCTTTATACCAAGGAAGATATCCTTCTTTTTCAACTCTAACAAAATACACTTCGTTTGATTTTAAATTTTGTACTAAAACATTTTTTAAAAATACTCCACCTGATTCACTAAATTTATCATCAAGAAAAACATTTGCTCCAGCCAAATCAGAATGAATAAAAATTCCACCAGTTTTTACAAAATTAAATTTTTCAAAATCAATTCTATATCCAGATGAGTACGCTAGAAGAAAAGGTATCGCAAGAAAAAATACTGCTATTGAAACTCTTAAAGAAAATGATCTTTGTTTTTTTGATAACGGTTTCATTAATTTAATTTATTTTACATCACTTCTGTGTTTTGGTGTAACCCAAAATCCCATGTATTTTCCAAACATCAATCTTGTTTGCGCATCAAGTCCAGGAATCGCTCCAAAAATAATAATTGTAAAAGGAATAAGTAACCATTGAGCTCCCATAACAAACCATTTAAATTTTCTATATTTAATATAAGCAGGCATTTTTGGAATCAGAGTGAAAGCAATCACAGCAGAAACAATCAAACCTCCCATCGCAAGAATCATTAAATTTCTAGTTATGATTGGAAGATTATATGAAAGAATTGTAGTTCTAAATTCTGAACCACCTAAAAGAAGAGGAAGCCATCCTAACAATAAAATCACAAGCGGGTTTGTGGCAAGAGACCAAAAACCTTCTACTTGAATAAAGCTATGTCTAAATTTATCTTTAAAAGAAATCTTTTTGTGCTTAATAAAATTGAAAAGCATGTATGGAATATTTTCCACTCCCCAACTCCATCGACGATGTTGTTTGTAAATATTTACCATTGTTTGCCAAAAAGTTGGTGCAAGGTTTGCATCCATAGAAACAGGATACGCAATCGGAACCACTTTATAATTTCCGTCATGTGCAAAATATAAATTCCAGAAAATTCTTGAATCCTCAGAAACCATATTTTTTTGCCAATAACCAATTTTATGTAAAACAACAAAAGGAACTGAATGTGAAGAAAAAGTTGTAAGCTTTTCAACACGTTCTTGTTGAATCATTTGCCAAAAAGTAGAAGACATCGCAGCAACACGAGAAATAGCCGGAGCTTCCCAAATATTATTATTATAAAGTGGAACTGGTTGGTATGAAGCATGAAAACGATCTTCTGTTGTTAGGAAGTGCCATGTTAGACAAAGTAAATATTGTTCCCAAGCGATAGTGTCCACATCAAAAGCAGATACCAAAACATCTTCGTAAGGTAAATTGTTTGGATCCAAAACTTCAATTCTCGCTCTCTCAGCTGCATAAGAAATATTTGAACCTTTTCCCGCCATCTCACCTTCGATATCCGCTGGATGTTTTGTAATTAAAAAATGTGCAAAATCATTTTCGTATTTAGCCTTCATTTCTTTTGCTAAATTCCAAGGTTCTTCACCTGCTCTTTCTTCCCCAGCAAGAACAACAATTATTTTTTTCTTATCGTATTTTGTTTTTAAAAGAGAAACGATACTTTCTTCCACAACATCTCTACCTTCTTTATAAAAAGGCAAAATAATCATGTGATAAATATGATCGTATTTGTGACCTTCTAATTCTTTTAGCCAATCAACTTTTATATTATGCAAAAGTCTTTTCCAGTTGTGTTTGTGATGATAAGAAAGATGAACTGTTTTAAGTAACCAATACAAATCAAATGCAATGATAAAAAACGCAGCCCAAATAGGTTTAAAGATAGACAAAACAACTATAATTAAAATAGTTCCCCAAGAAAGTGCTCCAGGTAAAATCTCTAATAATCGAAAAAGTTTTCTATCTTTACCTTCCAAATGAAATGCATGTCCTGCACTAAATCCTGGTGTTTTTATATAATCTTCATTCATATTGAGCCACTTGTCAGATTCGAACTGACGACCTACTGTTTACAAAACAGTTGCTCTACCAACTGAGCTAAAGTGGCAATTATTTTATTTCTTTTTGACGCAGTTGTTCTTTGTACGCTTCTACTGAATTTAAATGTTCTACAACATAACCTTTTGCAGAACCATCTATTCTACCTTGAACTAAACTAACTGCTTTGAGTGTTTTACGCAAGGCAAAACCCCAAAACGCAATCAATAAGTGTAGGATAAAAATAGGTATCTTTTTTAATTCGTTAAAGATGTTCTTCCTTGTTTTGTTAAACCAACCAATACTTATTTTCCAAATATCAACGATCAATTCGTCCAACGCTTCTCTAAATTTAATAGAAATAATATCACGCCCAATTTTTATTTCCAGCATTTTAAACAATACCATTGCAATCATAATAATTGCGGAAAAAGCAAAAATATTTATTAAATTCATGTTGAACTATTCTACCACTGAGAATCTAGCGATGCGACCAACTTCAATTCTTTCTCCAAGTTTTTGAATTGCTTCTTCAATCAGTTGAGCAACTGTTTTTGAAGAATCTTTTATATAATCTTGGTTTAAAAGTGTTTGTTCTTTAAAATATGCATTCAATTTTCCTTCAAGGATTTTTTCTTGCATTTCAGCAGGTTTGTCTTGAACGTCTTTTTCAAAAACTTCAACTGCTTTTGTTTTTGCAACTTCATCAATATCTGAAACTCTCACATATTTAGGATTTGTTGCAGCTACTTGCATAGCTAAATCTTTTGCTAAAGTTTGAAATGATTCATTTTTTGAAACGAAATCAGTCTCACACAAAAGCTCTACAATAACTCCAACATTTCCTCCTCCATGAACATATGAAGCGACTGTTCCAGCACCCAAATCTCTATCTGCTTTTTTTGAAGCAGCTTTTGAAGAAAGTTTTTGCAAGATAATTCTTGCTTTATCCATATCTCCACCAGCCTCTTCTAGTGCATTTTTACACTGCATCACAGAAACACCTGTTGATTCTCGTAATGCTTTGATTTGATCTGTTGTCACAGCCATAAAATTTGAAAATTATTTTTTAAAAAACCTACTAATTATAACCTACGAACTATTTTGTAGCTGGAGTAATCTTTTTTCTTTTTACTCCGGCTTGGTATGAAGAAACTAATTCTCCAAGAATATAATTTATTGAAGAAACTGAACTATCGTTTCCAAGAATTGGGAAATTGATATTTTCAATATCACAATCTGAATTTGAAAGAGTAATAACTGGAATTTTTTCTAGCATAGCTTCTGCAGCTGCATTGTCTTCTCTTTTAACATCAACGATAAACACGGCTCCGGGTCTTGATTTCATATTAACAATTCCTCCAAACCGATTATCTAGTTTAGCAATTTCTCTATCAATTAGAAGTCTTTCTTTTTTTGTATATTTTGCAAGAAGACCTTTTACTTTTTCAACAGTTAGTTTTTCAAAACGAGAAACTCTTTTTTGAATTTCTTCAAAGTTTGTAAGAGTTCCCCCGATCCAACGACCAGCTACATATGGTTGGTCAATTTTTTCAGCAGCATCTTTAATTAATCTTATTACTTCTCTTTTTCCTCCAACAAAAAGAATTTGTTTTCCATTTGCACCAAGCTCTTCTACAAAAGATTTTGCAGATTCTAGTTGTACAGATGTTTTTTCTAGATCAAAAATTTCAATCTTGTTTCTAATACCAAAAATAAAAGATGCAGTTGAAGGGTGTCTTCGAGATTTTGAATAACCAAAATGTGCACCTACTTTGAATAGGGCTTCTACTATATCTTTATTAACTATTTTTTCATCAGTCATGTAGGCACGAGTTTACCAGAAAGTCCTTTATATCGCAAGAGTTT
>JAGOTN010000025.1:4814-6634 GCA_018061745.1 Minisyncoccota bacterium | reverse complement strand
CTTGGAAAACCTGAGTGTGCCAGCTCATCTATAAGATTTTCTTTTGGACGAGATACTGATTTGAAAAAGTTGAAAAAGGTAATAAAAGTTTTGGAAAAGATTAACTTGATTTAAAGATAAAAAATCAGTATTATATAGGTTATGAATGATCTAAACGCTCAGCAAATCGTGCTTTTATGTCTACTTGTTAGCTTCGTATCTTCTGTTGCCACAGGAATAACAACAGTCTCGCTTTTGGATCAAGCGCCAAAACCAGTTTCTCAAACTATAAACAGAGTTGTTGAAAGAACAATTGAAAGAGTTGTTGACCCAGTTGTTGCTACTGTTACAAATGTTGCGACAAATAATTCTAAGCCTATCGAAAGAATAGTTGAGACAGTTGTGGTAAATCAAGAAGACTTAACTGTTGAAGCTGTAGAAAAAAATGCAAAAAGTTTAGTTCGTCTATATGGAGTAAATCGAGTAAATGAAAAATTCTTTATTGGTTTGGGAGTAGTTGTTTCTGCTGATGGAACAATTCTTACTTCATCAACTGTTCCTGAATTGAGTCAAAAATTTTACGCAGAGTATGTGAATGGAACTTTTGAAATAGCTTTATCAAAAGTTCCAAACAAAGGAGCGGTTTTATTTGCTCCAAAAAATGTTACAGAAGGAACAACTTTCACAGCTGCAACTTTCGGAAACTCTCAAAATATTAAATTAGCACAGTCAGTGATTGTTCTTGGAGGGCAAGATAGTAATTTAGTTTCAACAGGAATTGTTACAGGATTAGAATCAGCACAAGGAACTATTACAAATGAAGACTTGTCAGCAAACACTCAACCAATATCTACAATAAATCAAATTAATACATCTATTTCTGCAGACACAATTATTAGAGGTTCAATTCTAATGACACTTAAAGGAGAAATTGTTGGTGTGAGAATTATGGGAGCAGGAGCTAGTTCATTTGTATCTTCAAACTCTATCAAGACATCTATTGGAATTTAATTTTAAAAAAATATGCAAGAACCACCATTCAAAAATTTTAATACAAAAGCAAGAGAAGCGATTCGTCACGCCCATGAATTGGCTGTTGAACGTGGACAAAACCATGTTGGTTCTTCACACCTTCTTACTGCGTTAGTTTTGCAAGAAGAAAGTATCATCACTGCTATTCTTGATAAATTACAAGTTGATACTGTTTTGTTAACAGACTCTCTTTTAGATGAGATAGAAGCTCCTGAAGGTTCTCAAACTGTTTCTCCTTCATATCAACTTTATCTTTCTCCTGATCTAGCTCAAATAATTGATCACTCTATAAAAGTTGCTGCTGAAATTGGTCAAGAATTTGTTTCTGTTGAACATCTTTTACTTTCAATCTTGGATATAAAATGTTCTGCACGGGATATTCTTTCAAAGTTCAAAGTTAACAGAGTAAATGTTGTTGGAGTTTTGGAAGGACTTAAATCTTCAAATGAAAATTATGAAACTGGACAGTCTTCAACAAAATCTTTGCAAAAGTATACTGTAAATCTAACTGATAGAGCTAGAGAAAAAGGATTGGATCCTGTTATTGGACGAGATAGAGAAATAAATCGAGTGATTCAAATTTTGTCACGAAGAACAAAAAATAACCCTATTCTTATCGGAGAAGCGGGAGTTGGAAAGACTGCAATTGTAGAAGGTCTTGCAAATAGAATTGCGTCAGGAGATGTTCCTGAGTCTTTGAAAGATAAAGAATTAGTTTCTTTGGATTTAGGTTCTCTTATTGCTGGTACAAAATATCGTGGAGAGTTTGAAGATCGTTTGAAAAAAATTGTTAAAGAAATAAAACAAGC
>JAGOTN010000025.1:0-4714 GCA_018061745.1 Minisyncoccota bacterium | reverse complement strand
GAATTGAAATGGAAAAATGAAAAAGAAACGATTATTAATATAAAAAATATTAAATCAAACTTAGAAAGTTTAAGATCTGAAGCTGATGTTGCAGAAACTCGAGCCGACCTTTCTCGTGCCGCTGAAATTCGTTATGCAGAAATTCCACAATTTGAAAAAGATCTAAAAATTGAAGAAAGAAGATTACAACAACTTCAAAGATCTAGACAAATTCTAAAAGAAATTATCGAAGAAGAAGATATTGCGACTGTGGTTTCTCGTTGGACAGGAATTCCTGTAGAAAGAATGTTGGAAGAAGAAGCAGAGAAACTTTCAAGAATGGAAGCGTATTTAAAGAAAAGATTGATTGGACAAAATGATGCTGTGAAAAAAGTTTCAGATACAATTCGTCGTTCACGAGCTGGAATTTCAGATCCAAATCATCCGATTGGTTCATTTATTTTCTTAGGACCTACTGGAGTTGGAAAAACAGAATTAACAAAAACCCTTGCAGAATTTTTGTTTGATGATGAGAAATCTTTGATTCGTGTTGATATGTCTGAATTTATGGAAAGACATTCAGTTTCAAAATTGATTGGTTCACCACCTGGTTATGTTGGTTACGAAGAGGGAGGAAATCTAACAGAGATGGTTCGTCACCGACCTTATGCTGTAATTCTTTTTGATGAAATTGAAAAAGCTCATCCTGAAGTTTTCAATATTCTTCTGCAAGTTTTGGATAATGGTCATTTAACAGATGCAAAAGGAAGAACTGTAAACTTTAAAAACACAGTGATTATTTTGACTTCAAATATTGGTGCAGAATATATCGATAAAATGGAAAAGATTGGATTCGATGATGGTGCAACGCAAAGCGAGCAATATGACGAAACAAAAACTAATGTTGAAAAAGCTTTGAAAGAACACTTCCGTCCAGAATTTTTGAATCGTCTTGATGAAGTTATTATTTTTGACATTCTAAATAAAGAAGCAATTAAAAAGATTGTGGAAATTCAAATTGATTTAATTCGTCAAAGACTAGAACAAAAGGGAATTAAGATGAAGACATCTCCTGCAGTTTTGAAGTTTTTGTCAGAGGAAGGATACAATCCTCATTACGGTGCGCGACCTTTGAAGAGATTAATTCAAACAAAAATTTTAAATCCTGCTGCTCAACTGATAATTGCTAGCGGACTTGGTGAAGGAGATAATCTAGCTGTGGGAATATCAGGAAAAGAATTTACATTTGGGATTTCAAAAGGGAAGCATCAGAAGATGTTTAAAGAAAGTGAGATTAATGAAAGTGCATTAGTTGGGTAGGACAAGAAATAAAAATACACACAATTGAAAACCCAGACCCAAGCCTAACCATTTTCAATTGTGTGTATTTTTATTTAAGCAACGCGTCGAATGCACTTTCAAAGAAAAACACTCTCAATAAATGAGAGTGTTTTTCTTTACTGTGCGTAGAGAGGGATTCGAACCCCCGTAGACCGAAGTCGGCGGATTTACAGTCCGCTGCATTTGACCGCTCTGCCACCTACGCATAAATCGCTAGAACAACGATTTCATTATAATAATTCTATTGAGCACTTAAAGCAAGGTTATAAAAATTCTTTGACCAGCTTTAAAAAAATCAGTATAATTCAAGCAATGACATTGAAAAATTCTAAAAAAGATTTTTTAAAAAATGAAAAGATACTTTTCTGGACTCAAGCGGGAGGAGCTTTTTTATTATCAATTTTTCTTTTAGCAATTTTTGGTTTACTTCCTAAAAATTTAATTCCACAAGAATACACCACGACAAGTTCTCAAAAGATAAAAGAAAAAATAAATTATTCTACAGATACTTCAATTAGTGATCCAAACTCTTTGAAAGAAGTAACTTATGTTCGCGATAGAGAGGGAAGAATTTTAAGGAGTGAAGATAATTCAGAGTTAGTTGTTAGTGATAATAATTCAACAACATTGTCGAAACCCTCAAGAATTTTAATTCCATCTGTTGGAATTGATTCAATAGTTTTGCAACCTCAAAGTCCGATGATTGATGTTTTGGATTCAGCTCTGCAAAAAGGTGCGGTGTATTATCCTGGATCTGGTTTTATTGAAAAAGGAAATGTTTTTCTTTTCGGGCATAGTAGTGGGCTTCCTGTTGTTGTGAATCAAGCGTACAAAACTTTTAATAATATTCAAAAAACAAATGTTGGTGATGAAATATTTTTATATGCAGACGGACAAAAATATACTTATGTTATTGAAAAAGTGTATCAAGCAGATTCTGAGAGTTCATTTATTGATTTGAGTAGAAGCGGACGAAGATTAACTATCTCAACTTGTAATTCTTTTGGGAAAAAGACCGATAGATGGGTGGTGGACGCTGTTTTCAAGAGTTAATTTGTATAAAGAGCATTGGACAAAGCCTCAGTCTCGTGTGCTTGACTTTTAGTTAAAATGTGATAAGATATTGGGTAGAGAAGGCAAGTGCATAGTTTTGTACCCCTTGATCTTTTTTTGTTGAAATTATGAATACCGATAAAAACGTGGTAGATGCTGAGTTCGAAGATGTTACGAACAAAAAAAATAACACCATCAAGAACAAAATCACTTTTGGTAACGTTGTTACCACGATTGGAATCGTTCTTTTTCTCGTCATTGCTGCTGTAGTGATTGTCGTTGTTGTTAAGAACAACAACGACAACATTCGGGAGCTTTTGGCTGAAAAGCAGGAGGATCCTAAGGTTTCGGAGCTCACGCTCCAGATCCAGAGGATGCAGGAGGCTGAAAAAGCCCTGATGGCCGAAAACGAGCGTAAGCTCGCAGAGGCTTCAGAGAAATCCCGGATTGAGAGATTGGAGACGGACCGTAAAATTGCCGAGGCTGTTGCTTTGGTGAAAACTGCGACTGCTCCGGCTCCTGTTGCTGTGCCTACGACGGTACCCACTCAAGACGTTGAGAAGCTTTCCGCAGATAAGACCGCGGAATTGCTCTTCCTCGGAAAACCCGGTCAAGGCTATAAAGAGCCAGGACACTCGGGTGGACCTCTTGTCTTCAGCCTCAAACAGGCAGATATTCCCGGATTCGGTCCGGTGTACCTGCCAAATGTAAATGAGCGTCGGTCTGTCTCAGGGTCTGCTGGGGAGATAATCCCCGCACCACAGATGCGTTGTCCACTCCCCACAGGAGTGACTTCACTTAACTGGGTGCAGACACCCATCGCCGACCCAGCAAAGGCTGGAAATTTCTTGTTCGCGCTCACGCCGAACTAAAGAGTTTGCCAGTTCAAGCAGGTCTCCCTTAAAAAAGGAGACCTGTTTTTTCTTTATAATGTAGAATGTGGAGTAGTTGACAGCTGTAAGAATATATGCTAAACTTTTAGTGTTATGAATAAGATTAATAAGAAAGAAAATAATTTCGCACAATTGATTATCAGTTTGTTTTTTGTTGTTGGGTTTGTTTTAGTACAACCAAATAGTGTTTCAGCTTGGGGATACTCAGATTATGGAGGATCTTCTGATTACTCTTCATCTTACTCTTCTCCATCTTCAAACTGGGGATACTCAGATTACGGAACTTCTGATTACTCATCTTATTCTCCATCTTCAGACTGGGGTTACTCAGACTATGGATCTTATGATTACTCCGGTTCAGACTGGGGTTACTCAGACTACGGATCTTATGATTACTCTCCTTCAAGTTGGGGTTACTCAGACTATGGATCATATGATGATTACTCAAGTTGGGGTTACTCAGACTACGGATCAAACTCTTATGCAAGTGATTACTCAGACTATTACACACCAACATACGGATGTTCTGGATCAAATTGTGGAGGAATTGCAGATACTTATAGCGACTACTACACACCAACATACGGATGTTCTGGATCAAACTGTGGATCTCAACAAGGTGGAACACAACAAAGAGGTGGGTCTCAACAAAGAGGTGGAAGTCCTGTTGGAGCTTTAGGTCTAAATTTAAACTACAGTGATAATGACACAACTATTACAGATAATAGTGATAACAGTGTAAGAATTACTGAAACTACAAATACATGTAGTAACGTTGGTAACGCAACAAGTAGTGTTAACAATGTGAACTGTAGTACAAACACAACTAATCATATTGCAGCTTCAAATGATGACGATGATTTAGAAGTTATTTGTCGAGTTTCTGATACATCTATTGATGAAGGAGATACTGTTACTTACGAAGTTCGAATTACTGGAGGAAGATCTTCATATCGAATTGAGTGGGATGGTGATATTTCTGGAGACGATGAAGAAGAAAAAGTTCGATACAATAGATCTGGAACATATGAAGTTTCTGTAGAAGTTCGTGATGCGAACGGTGACAGAGCCTCAGATGATTGTAATGATGTAAGAGTAGGTGATGAAGATGATGACGATGATAATAATAGAGTTACTGTAACAACAGGAACTAACCTAGGAACACCAAATGGTAACCTAGCTTCATTGGATTCAGTATTTCTATCATCAGTACCTTACACAGGACCTGGAGATATTCTAAAAGCTTTAGGAATTCTTGCAGTAGTTGCAGTGTGGAGTACAGCAGTAGCTCTATATTTCAAGAAACAAAGATCTCTAAAGACAGTTTCAAATAAAATTGCAGACTTTAAAGAACAAAATAAAAACGCACATAATATTGCTTAATTAAAAGTTGGGTAGTATGCAAAACAAAACAGCCGGCGCGAAGCGCCGGCTGTTTTGTTTTATAC
>JAGOTN010000024.1 GCA_018061745.1 Minisyncoccota bacterium | reverse complement strand
CAGTTTCAAATAAAATTGCAGACTTTAAAGAACAAAATAAAAACGCACATAATATTGCTTAATTAAAAGTTGGGTAGTATGCAAAACAAAACAGCCGGCGCGAAGCGCCGGCTGTTTTGTTTTATACTAATTCCCTTATTAATTCTCCGACTTCAATTTCTCAATCAAATCTTCTAGTGTCACAGAACCAATTTTTCCAGCATCACGAGATTCTAATGTAAGAGTTTTTGATTCAACTTCTGCATCTCCGATAATTACAAAATATGGAGTCTTATCTGTTTTTGCTTTTCGAACTTTCTTTCCAAAACCTTCGTCACTGTTTTCAAATTCAACTCGGAATCCTTCTTTTTTCAAAGCATCAACAACTTCCTTTCCGTATTCGTTATGAGCTTCATTGATTGTGATAACTGAAACTTGTATAGGAGACATCCATAGAGGAAAATTTCCTGCAAAGTGTTCGATCATTACCGACAAGAATCTTTCAAGTGATCCTGCAATTGCTCTGTGAATCATCACTGGATTTTTTCTTGTTCCATCTTTGTCTGTGTATTCCAATTCAAATCTCTTTGGCATATTGAAATCGAGTTGAATTGTTGCAAGTTGCCATTCTCTTCCAATTGCATCTTTAAACATGAAATCCAATTTTGGTCCGTAGAAAGCTGCTTCACCTTCTCCTGTTTTGTAATTTAGATTTTCTTTTTCACAAATTTGTTTCAATATTTCTTCTGAGTGATTCCAAATTGAATCTTCTCCTAGATATTTTTCTGGAGTTTTTGAATCTCGAATAGAAAGACGAACCCAGTATTTACTTTCATCAAACATCCCTAATTGTGTGTAAAAAGTTTTGATGATGTCTACAATCTGAGAAATTTCTTGTTCAATTTGTTCTGGAGTACAGAAAATGTGTCCATCGTCTTGAGTTAGAGAACGAACTCTTGAAAGACCAAGTAATTCTCCTGTTTGTTCATCTCGATAGTTTGTTGTGGCTTCTACAAATCTCACAGGAAGATCTCTATAGCTTTTTGGAGAACTAGAATAAATTTGAGTGTGGTGAGGGCAATTCATTGGTTTCAAAACAAATTCTGATTCAATTCCTTGAACTTTAAATAATTCATCTCCATATTTATCCCAGTGTCCAGATACTTTGTATAAATCTGGTTTTGTAATATGAGGAATCCAAACTTCTTTATAATCATATTTAGATTGAATTGCATAAATTTTATCTACAACTGCATTTCTTAAAGCTGCACCTTTTGGTGTGAAAAGGGGAAGTCCTGCCCCTACTAATTCTGAGAATGTAAACAAATCTAATTCTTTTCCAATTTTTCTATGATCTCGAAGTCCTGCTTCTTCAATTTGTTTTTTATAATCAGCTAAATCTGATTCAGTTTCAAAAGCTAAACCATAAATTCTTGTTAGCATTGGATTTTTCTCATCACCTCGCCAGTATGCTCCAGCAACTTTACTTAATTCAAAACTTTTTTTATCAATAGAAGATAAATTTTCAATATGACCTCCTTTACATAAGTCGGCAAAACCACCACAAGTGTAAAGAGTTATTTTTTCTCCTGTCTTTTCAATTTCATTTATAAGTTCTGTTTTAAATTCGTTTCCTACAAAAAATTCTCGCGCTTCATCAGCAGAAACTTCTTTGCTTGTGAATTCTGTCCACTTTGGCAAAAGCTCCAACATCTTTTTTTGGATTTTTCCTAAATCATCATTTGAAACAGGAGATGAAAATTTAAAGTCATAATAAAAACCATTATCAATAGGTGGACCAAGTGTAACTTTTGCGTCAGGATAAATTTCTAGTACGGCGGCTGCTAAAAGATGAGAAAGGGAATGCCTCTGATTCATCAAATTTTGTTCGTTTTTCATAAAGTGAATATTAGCACAAACGCTTAATTTTTTCGATAATGATGCTAGGAATGTCGTTTCTCATTGATACTTTACCTTCTAGAACCAATATTGAATCTTGTAGCAAAACCAGTTTGTGGCTAGCAAATAATTTAGGGAAAACAACGGCTTCAATACTGTCTGTAAAATCGGCAATTTTAAGAAAAGCCATATCATCGCCTTTTTTTGTTTTAATAATTTTAACTTCTTCAAGTGTTCCTCCGATTGTGATCATTTGAGTTTCTTTTGGAGGAGCTTCTTTTATTTTTGAAATTTTTATTGCAAATTTTTCTAATTTTTCTCTGTATGGTTCAAGTGGATTTCCTGAAATATAAAGTCCAAGAAGTTCTTTTTCCCAAGCAAGTTTTTGTGCTGGAGTAATTTCTTCAGAATATTCAAAACGAAGAGGAGGAGCTGCTAATGTGTCGCCAAAAAGAGAATCTTGGTTTTGTGGACCACGAGCAATTTCTTTGTTGTATGCAATTAAAGATTCTAAATTTCCATACATCTGACTTCGATCTCCAAGTTCTCCTAGTGCTCCAGTTTTTATTAATGCTTCTAGAGATTTTTTATTTAAATTTCTGTCGGTAATTCTTGTAAGAAAATTTTCTAGTGAAGTAAATTTTCCACCAGATTTTCTTTCTTCGATAATTGAGTGAGCAATTCCTTCTCCAAAGTTTTTAATTGTTGAAAGACCGAAACGAATTTCTTCAATTCCTTCTTTGTTTTTTACAACAGTAAATCCTTCAAAACTTTCATTTATATTTGGTGGTAAAACTTCAATTCCCATTCTCTTACACTCCGCTACCATTTCAGCAATTTTGTCTGTGTCTCCAGAATCCGCATCAAGAACAGATGCCATATATAAAATAGGGAAGTTTGCTTTCAAATAAGAAGTTAGGTATGCAATTCTTCCATAACTAGCAGCGTGAGCTTTGTTGAATCCGTAAGCGGCAAAAGTCTCAATCATTTCCCATAGTTTTTTTGTATTATCTTCAGAAAATCCTCCAACTTCAATACAACCTTTCATAAACTTTTCTTTTTGCTTTGCCATTTCTTCTGGAATTTTCTTTCCAATAGCCTTTCGGAATTTATCAGCTTCTCCCCAAGAATATCCCGCAAGATTTACAGCAATCAAAAGAACGTCATCTTGATAAATCAAAATTCCGTATGTTCTGTTTAAAAATGGTTCAAGCTTTGGGTCGAAGTATTCAACTTTTTCTGGATTGTGTTTTCTTTCAATATAATCTGGAATGAAAGCCATAGGACCAGGGCGATACAATGCCACCATCGCGTTGATATCATCCATCACAGAAGGTCGAAGTTCTTTTAGAAAACGAGTCATACCATCTCCGTTTAATTGAAAAGTTGCAGCTGTTTCTCCTCGAGCAAGCATCTCGTATGTTTTTGTATCATCAAGTGGAACATTATCAATATCAATTTCAATTCCGTAAATCTTTTTTGCAAGCTTCACTGTGCTTGCCATGATTGTTAAGTTTTTTAATCCAAGAAAATCAAATTTTAAAAGTCCTGCATCTTCAACTGCATGCATGTCGAATTGTGTAATAGTTTTTTCTGGATCTTTTGGATCGAGTTGAAGAGGTGTGAAGTCAGTTAGTTTTGTTGGAGCAATAACAACACCGGCGGCATGAACAGAAATGTGTCTGGCACATCCTTCAATTTTTTTTGCCATATCGATAATTCTTTTTGTATCGTCATCGTTGTTGTATAAAGCTTTTAATTCAGGAGTTTCTTTTATTGCTCTATCGATAGACATTGGAAAACCTTGTGAACCCATTGGAATTAATTTTGCAATTTCGTCTCCTTTTGAATATTCAAAGTTCATTGCTCTCGCAACATCCCGAACAGAACCACGGGCAAGCATCGTACCGAATGTTCCAATCTGTGCGACTGCATCTTTTCCATATTTTCTTCTGGCGTATTGAATAACCTCATCTCTTCTAGAATCAGCAAAATCCATATCGATATCGGGTGCAGAAGGTCTTTCTGGGTTTAGAAAACGCTCAAAGGGAAGTTGGTAATCAATAGGGTTAACTGTTGTGATACCAACAAGATAAGAAACAAGAGAACCAGCTGCAGAACCTCTGGTGTTTGCAAAAATTCCATTTTCTTTTGCAAATTTTAAAAGATCACTAACAACTAAAAAGTACGGTGAGTATCCTTTGTCTTTAATAATTTTTAATTCGTATTCAATTCTCTCTACTATCTCTGGAGTTTCTGTTAAATGTCTTTTTGGAATTCCTTCGTACGTGGCTTTCTTAAGTTCACTGTCGTATGTTGTGCCTTCTGGAATTTCAAGAGTAGGGAAATACCATTTTCCTAATTCAATTTCTAAATTACATTCATCAACAATTTTTTGATTATTTTCTAATGCTTCCGGATAATCTGCAAAATATTTATTTGCTGTTTTTGTATTTATAAAAGAAAAGTCTTCATTGTGAGATTGAAGTCCTCCACCTCCAAAAGTTCCTTGAACAGAAATAAGTGTTTGGCGGGCTTCGCGATCTTCTGGAACCATATAATAAGTGTCATGAGCTGCAACTAATTTTGCATTGTATTTTTTTGCGAAATCGACAAGTTTTTGCATTGTTTCTTGGTGATTTTCAACTTCAGGATGATGAGTTAATTCTAAATAAACATTTTCTTCTCCGTATGTTTCATTATAGAAATCTAAAAATTCTTTAGCTTTTGTTTCGTCGTTTAATTTTAATTCGTTTACAAGCTCACTGTTGAAAGACGGAACGATACAAATTAAATCTGAAGACCACATTTTTAATGATTCATGATCAACTCGTGGTTTGTAGTAAAAACCAACAACACTGGCATCTGTGATAAGTTCAATTAAATTTTTATAGCCCGCATAATTTTTAGCCAACACAACAAGACGAGTTCTTTTATTATCGATTCGACCCTCTTTATCTTTTCGAGTTCGTGCGGCGACATATAAATCAATACCGATAATAGGTTTAATTTCTTCTTCGGTGCATTTTTTATAGAATTCGATTGCGCCGTATAGATTGGCATTATCTGTGAGAGCCAGGGCTTTCATACCGTCTTTTTTTGTTGCAGAAATAAGCTCTTTTATTTTGGGAACGGCAGAAAGAAGGCTGTAATGGCTGTGTGTATGGAGGTGAGTGAAGGGTTTTAGGCTCATGGTAGGGGAATTATAACAAAAAGTTTTTCAAATTGTTCTGGGTTAGAATGATGGGATGAAGAAAGTGAATTCAGTCAAATATTTGCCAAAGTATTTAATTGGTGTGGATGAAGTGGGTCGTGGGCCTTTGGCGGGACCTGTGTGTGTTTGTGTTGTTGCGATTGAAAAGAGTGTTGCGCCGAAAATTTTGAAAAAATTTTCGGCGTTGAGAGATTCTAAAAAAATGACTGCAAAAAAGCGGGAAGAAATTGTTAAACAGGTTTTTATTTTAAATAAAACAAAATTAGAAATTATTTTCGAGATTAAAAAATGTTCAGCAAAAGAGATTGATAAAATTGGAATTTCAAAATGTATTAAGAAATGTATTGCAGAGGGTTTGAAGAGTTTAGAGAAAAAAGGAATTGATGGTGGTAATTCTGAGGTGAGATTGGACGGCGCGCTTCGTGCGCCGTCCACATACCCCCACCAAAAAACCATCATCCGTGGTGACAACTCTGAAAAAATTATTTCTTTAGCATCCGTTCTCGCAAAAGTTTACCGAGACAACCTAATGACAAAACTCAACAAAAAATTCCCCCAATATAATTTCGCTCAAAACAAAGGCTACGGAACAAAATCTCATATCCAAGCAATTAAAAAACACGGACAAACCTCTGAGCATCGTAAATCCTTTTGTACTAGGATTTGACTTATTTATATAGTGTGTTATCATATTAAATCGTTAGTTCTTTGAAATAGAGAGTTTTGAAGCAGTAATTTGCTTTTAGAAATTAAAAGTAAATTACTGCTTCAAATATTTCTCGAGTGAGATCTTGATGATGTGGTAGATATTGTCACCTGTTATCTTCAAATGAAATTACAGCGTGAGATTGCCCGCGAGGCCTTGGAAAATCCATATGAAAGAAAGCAAAATACAGCCAGGATTATACGATCGTCTTGAAGAACTCGAAAAACTCAGAGTTTGTTTGGAGATGGGGAAAAACATAAATGACAAAGAGTTCAGAGAGATGCGTCTTGGTAAGTTGTCTGGGGTTAGGACTTTTGATTCTTTTGAGACACTTCTTAGTTCTATCCAGGAACTTTGTTACCAGTGTTACTGGTTTGGAATTAATCCTCTTCCTCAACTCAGGAAACTTTTTCCGAAGTTCGAATGGTTTTATGTCTGCGTTGAAGAGGAATCTATCACTTATGAAGTTCGAGCTATTGATCCTGAGTACGTATTCAGTATTGACTGCACTAACAACGCTGTTGTTGTTGCTAGGAAAAAAGGTCACAAATCTTCGTCAGAATTTAAGATTTTTATTCCTTCAGAATCAGATTTGACGGAGAATATTGAATTTATCTCATCTTTCGAAGATGCTGGTTACAAAAGCGTTTATGCTTTTGTTGTCTAATATCACATAAATCAATCATCGCTTCAACCACATGACTTTGGCGTTGTCCTGAGATGTGGTTTTTTCTTTTTAAAACAAAAAATATATTTGAAAATTAATAAAAATTAATCTGGACTTATTTAAAATATATTGTAATATCCAATAAATCTTTAGTTCCCTCAAGATTAAATCAAATCAAACTAATATAGAAAGTAAGGTGTAGATATGAAATGGTTACAATGGTTTCAAAAAAAATACCAACTGGAGGAGTTGATTCCTTCTGTCAGTGAGTTGATATCTCATCTGAAA